>NZ_RZRP01000715.1:0-3220 GCF_003997795.1 Mesorhizobium sp. M7A.F.Ca.US.005.03.2.1
CCCCGATCGCCCAGACAGGCTCGTAGGCAAAGAGGATTTCCGCCTTCGGTTGATCGCCGCTCAGCTCCTGCAGCGCGCCGAGAACCTGTGCCGTCAGCACCGCCTCGGCGCGGCCTGATTCACGCTCGTCCAGCGTCTCGCCGACGCAGATCAGTGGCACGAAACCGTGCCTGACAGCAGCTGCCGTTTTCAGTCCGACAGTCGCATCCGTCTCGCCGAAATGCTCCCGGCGCTCGCTATGGCCGAGTTCGATTACATCCAGCCCGCAGTCTTTCAACATCACTGGCGAAATCTCTCCCGTCCACGCGCCGGCATCGGCCCAATGCATGTTCTGGGCACCTACCTTCACGCGGGTGTTGGCCAGTGCCGCCTTGACCTGGCGCGCGGCGGTGAACGGCGGAATGACGAAAGGCTGTATCGCCTGATCGAAACCAGGCACGAAGGCGGCCAACGCATCGGCGAACAGCAACGCCTCGGCAAGCGTCTTGTTCATCTTCCAGCTCGTGCCGACCCAATATGGGGCCATTGTTTTTCTCCTTCGATACTCTTGCGGCCGAAGCCGGCTTCCGGGCGACGTATTCGCTCAAGTCCGAGGCTTGAGACTGTCGCGGCCACTGTCGACGTAAGGCGCCCAGAAATCCACCGACTCGCGGATCATCTCGATAACCTGATGGTCGACTGGTTCCCTCTCCCTGAAGGAAAGTTCAAGGCAAATTTCGTTGTCGGTTCCGCCACCCTGCCGAACCGCGTCCAGCAACTTCTGCGGCACTATGCGGCCATCCTTGTTGTAGGCGGCCGTGAACGGCCAATGGCCGCCCTTGTTCATGGAAGACTGCTTGATGTGGATGATCGGAGATTGCAATGGAAACGCTTTCGCCCAGGCGTAGGGATCGGTGTCGGCAGGGTTGGGTGAGGTCACGTCGCCATGGTCGATATCGACCATCATCTTCATCGGTATGGGCAGCTTCGCTGCGTCGATGGCGCCTTGCAGCGTGACGCAGCTTTCGATCGTGTGGCCGAACTCGCGGCCGACCGACATCGGCTCCCAGAACAGGTATGTCAGCCCCGCCGCCCTGGCGTGTTCGGCAACCTCGCGCCAGCATTCGAGCGCGATATCGAGAAGTGCTGCCCGCCGTTGCGGATCGTCAAAGTCCTTGTAGGTGAAGATGGCGAACTGCGTGCCCATGCCTGGCGCGCCGAGTTCGGCGGAAATGTCGGCGAAGGTCTTGAACCAGTCGACATAGTAGCGCCGGACGTCGGCGTCCGGGTGGCCGAAATGGTTGAGCCGGCCATAAGGTCCGGTCATGCCGGAGGTGATCCTGACACCGGTCCGCGAAAGCGCGCTGTTGAACAGGCGCAGGAATTTGGCAATCGTGGCCGCCGGCCAGCCCGGATTGACGAATTCATGCGTCAACTGCACGTCGCGAATGCCGATGCCATAAGCAATCGCGTCGATCAAATCGTCTGGATCGGCGAAGCGATTGACCAGAGGATTGGTGTTGAGGGAAAGCGTGAAGGCCATCAGCCCGCCGTCGCCATGATGTTACCGAACCAATCTTCGAATGCTTTCCGCTCGGCCGCATTGATATGCAGGCCATGCTTTGTGCGGCGTTCCAGTATATCGGCTGATGTGCCAGCCCATTCGGTCTCGACCAGGAACTTTGCCTCCCGTTCATACAGATCGGGACCGAAGCGTCGGCCGAGATCAGCCTCGCTTTGCGCGCCGGCGAGCAATTGCCTGGCGCGGGTGCCGTAGCTTCGAGCGTAGTGCTTCACCAACGACGGGCTGAGCCATGAAAATTCGACATGCAGATCGCTCAGAAACTGCTCGAAGTCCGCATTGGGCAGGTCGCCCCCCGGCAAGGGAATTTTGGCCGTCCAGGCTTTCTTCATCGTCGGAAAGAATGGCTGGATCTTTTCCAGCGCGTGTTCCGACAGCTTGCGGAAGGTGGTGATCTTGCCGCCGAACACCGAAAGCAGCGGTGCGTTGCCGTTGGAGGCGTCGAGTTCGAAAATATAGTCGCGCGTCACCGCGCTTGGATTGTCGGCATTGTCGTCATAGAGCGGACGCACACCGGAGAAGCTGTAGACCACGTCCTGTGGCGTCAGCTGCCGCTTGAAATAGCGATTGACCACCTTGATCAGGTAGTCGACTTCGCTGGCCTCGGCGACCACTTCCTCGGGCCTGCCTTCGTAGGGAATGTCGGTCGTGCCGATCAGCGCCAGATCGTTCTCGTACGGGTTGACGAAGATCACCCGCTTGTCGTTGTTCTGGATGAGATAGGCCTGCCGCCCCTCCCAGAATTTGGGCACGACGATATGGCTGCCTTTTACAAGCCGGACATTGCGCGTCGAATTCTGCCCGGCGACGCGGCTGACAATGTCGTTGACCCAGGGACCTGCTGCGTTGATCAGAGCGCGCGCGCGGACTTTCGTGACGGCGCCCGTGCGGCCATCCTGCATGTCGATCGACCACAGTCCGCCTTCACGGCGCGCCGCGACACAGGCGGTGCGCGTGAGCACTCTGGCGCCTCGCTGCCTTGCATCGAGCGCATTGAGCAGCACCAGGCGCGCATCGTCGACCCAGCAGTCGGAATATTCGAAACCGCGCTTGAATTCGTCCTTGATCGACGCGCCTTCAGGCGAGGTCCTCAGGTTCAGCGTTCTTGTCCCAGGCAGCCGTTTGCGGCCGCCAAGGTGGTCGTAGAGAAACAGCCCGAGCCGGACCAGCCATGCCGGCCTATCCTGCGGGCTGTGCGGTAGAACGAAGCGCATCGGCCAGATGATGTGCGGCGCCGCCTCGAGCAGCACCTCGCGTTCGATCAGCGCTTCGCGAACCAGCCTGAACTCATAATATTCGAGGTAGCGCAGGCCGCCATGCACCAGCTTGCCGGAGCGCGAACTGGTGCCTTGCGCGAGATCGTCTTTTTCGCACAGGATGACGGACAGGCCACGACCTGCAGCATCACGCGCTATGCCGGCTCCATTGACGCCGCCGCCGATCACGAAGAGATCGACGACATCTGTTGTATTGCTCAAGATCTTGCTCCTGTGCGGTGCGCCATGCCCTTCCACACCGGCCGAAGCGCCTGGCGCGCCGCAACGAAGGAAGGGAAGAGCGCATCGTATGTTTGCGAACGCGCCTCGTCATAGGCATCGCAGTCGCCGAGAAGCGGCGTCACCCATTCGGCGGCGCAGTCTTCCATGGAGCCGTAGACGC
>NZ_RZRP01000716.1:0-3281 GCF_003997795.1 Mesorhizobium sp. M7A.F.Ca.US.005.03.2.1
GCTTGAGGGGCGGGGCATTGTGATACAGGGAGGGCTGTGGGGTCCCTCCTTCTCGGCCTCGACGATGTGGGAGGAGCCTGTGCGGCGAAACGGGCTAGACGCCCCCAGGCCCAGAACTTGGGCGAAACCAACTCCCACCAAAGCACAGCCGCTTTAGTAGCCGAACAATGAAGCCTCGCTCGACGAGCCGCCGCCTCTACTGTCAGCGGCATCACGCGGTTGAAGCGAACAGCGCAGCGGCTACTGTTTCCCGCACAACTCGGACGGCAATTGGGACAAGTCCGCACATGTCGTCACGTAAGCTGAACGCCGCAGGTACAGCCAAATTGGGGGCGGGGCGTTTCTGCCGTTTTGATAGAATTCTATCAAACTGACAATTTTCCTTGCACGAATGCAAGGAGAGCTCGATTGACTCCCCTCCTTTCTTGTCAAGGATGGGTTTGCAGGCTGCGGTGCGGCAGAAGCCGGACAGAACGGCGACCGGTCGAGTAAAGGCCTGCGCAAACAAGCGCGCATATTGCGGGCGCCCGCACGGAGGAGAAGACGCTCGTCCTGGTGAAAGACAACGATGCTCAGGCGCCATTGCCATTTGCCGAGGGGGTCCGCGCGCCGGAAATTTCGAAGCAACAAAGGTGAGATCGAGAATGATGATGGCGAAATACAACACAGCTCACCGTCCAGTGCAGTTCTACCGGCGGGTGGCGGAGTGGGATGGGCTGCCAAATGGAACGTAAAAAGATCAGCAAGGAGATGCTTGGCGATAGTCAGGCGCTGCGCAAGCTGCGTGAGCACCTTGTCAAGGTGGCCAAGGCGAAGACTACGGTCCTGTTGCGAGGTGAATCCGGAACCGGCAAGGAGCTGGTTGCCAAAGCCATTCACGAGCTCTCGCCTCGCGCCAAGCAGCCCTTCATCAAGGTCAATTGCGCGGCGCTCACCGAGACGCTTCTGGAATCTGACTTGTTCGGTCATGAGAAGGGTGCCTTCACCGACGCGAGCAGTTTGCGCAAGGGGCGCTTTGAGGCTGCCGACAAAGGCACATTGTTTCTGGACGAGATTGGCGAAATATCAGGTTCGTTCCAGGCTAAGCTGCTGCGTGTCCTGCAGGAGCAGGAGTTTGAGCGCGTCGGCAGCAACCACACCATTAAAGTTGATGTTCGCGTGATTGCCGCAACGAACAGGGACTTGGAAACGGCAGTTCAACGCAAGGAGTTCCGGCAAGACCTCTATTATCGCATCAACGTCGTCACTTTACGCGTGCCGGCATTGCGCGAAAGGCGAGGTGATATTCCGCTCTTGGCCGCTCAGTTTCTCAAGAATTTCAATACTGAGAATGATCACACGCTGACCTTCGCTCCCGAAGCGATTGAGGTGCTAATGAACTGCGAATTTCCAGGTAACATCCGAGAGCTCGAAAACTGCGTTCAACGGACGGCAGTTCTGGCGACGGGTCCATCAATCCTCAGAACTGACTTTGCCTGTTACGCGGATCAGTGCTTGGCCGCGGCGCTGTGGAAGAACGGACAGCCGACGTCAGAGAAGTCGACTACGATCGAGCCTTCCGCCGCCTGTGCCGCCCCGCCCGTCGGCGACGGGCAAGCGCCGATAGGCCCTGCCACGACTCGTGGTAGGGTGCCCGATGCCGATACGGTCATTGCTGCCATGGAAAAGTGTGGCTGGGTGCAGGCAAAGGCGGCGCGCCTGCTCGGTTTGACCCCGCGCCAGATCGGCTACGTGCTGAGAAAACGCGGTATCGAGATCAAGCGTCTCTGAAACAACCCGCCGAGCAAGAGCTGGAGCAGGTCAAGCATTGGTGCTCTGGCGCCGAGCCCATCGGCCAGGCTTACGAAGTGGGTGTGAACAGCGCTGCCAAGATTCCGGCCGTGTGCTTTCTACCACCAGTCGTACTGGGGCTCTGCGACTGACAAACTAAAAAGGAGTAATCCTCTGGCGGGACCTGGTCGATACATTAGCTGATGGCTTACCGCTCGATATCACGCAATCTGAGATGGGCATGAAAGTGAGTTCGACCGCTGGACAGTTGCCGACTTCGTCAGGTATTGGCCCCTGCGACCGGTTGATCTCCGATATCCAAATTCTTGGAAGTTGGTCGAGACGAAACTGTCGCCCCGGCTCGTGACCGACCGCGCGCCCGGCAAGATCGAGTTACAAAGTTGCCGAGGCAGTTTGATGTGCGTTCCTGCATCACTGTACGGGACACGACCTGACGGGAGACTATGATGCGTAGCCAAAAAGAAAAGATGCTCGCAGGCGAGTTTTACAATGCGGCGGATCCGGAGATCCAAGCTGACCTGTTGGCAACCGGGGCTTGGCTCAAGCGGTACAATGATACGCTGGGGCAGACCACGGGGCATTGGCATGAGCTTTTGTCCGAGCGGCTGGGAGAGGTTGGGCGCGGAACGGTCATCCGTCCGCCCTTTTTTTGCGACTACGGATTCAATATCCGCATTGGAGCCAATGCCTACATCAACTTCAACTGCGTTATTCTTGACGTGGTAGAGGTCAAAATCGGGCAAGGAACGGCAATTGGGCCTGCTGTGCAGATTTATACCGCCGATCATCCACATGATGCCGAGCAGCGGCAGGCCGGCCTGCAGGTCGGGCGTCCTGTTCACATTGGCAGCCGTGTCTGGATCGGCGGTGGAGCAATCATTCTGCCTGGCGTCACGATTGGTGATAATGCAGTGGTAGGCGCTGGCTGCGTGGTCACACGAGATGTTCCCGCCGGGGCAAAGGTAGTGGGAATTCCTGCTCGCGTGGCCGACCCACATAAACAGGCATAATCAACCTCGTTGACCCTGGAGGTGCATGCGAACTGTCGAAACTGTGCCGAATTTTTGTCGAAGCCATTGAGCGCTGCATATGTTGTCGCGACTCGGGCGCTTCAGTTCTTTTGCCACGGGGGTCACAAGATCATGTGCGTAATGCCGCCGCAACGTGCTCACGTCCCGCAGCAGCGGACCCTTTCACATGGCCCAACGAATTCAGAGCCTACGTTGTGCTGCCACTAGCATTACTGCTCACGAATGTATTCCCAACTGAGTTTTCGCCCTTGGAGGCAAGCAGCGACTCACCAGCAATCGCCGGCCATTAATCCTGGCTAGCATCGACCCCGACGAGGCGAGCCGCGGCGTTGCGGATCGGCATGTCGATGACCGTGATTGCGCCTTCGGCAAGGAAACGACGTTCGTTTCTGGTCAGCGTAGCCGAATCGATCACCGCAAAATGTGGGCCAGTGGAGCGCTTCATCAGCTGTCTGGCAT
>NZ_RZRP01000717.1:0-3280 GCF_003997795.1 Mesorhizobium sp. M7A.F.Ca.US.005.03.2.1
TTTCGGATCGATGAAGGAGCCGAAGGCGCCGGCGAAATGGATGCGGTCGACATGCTCGGTGTTCTGCTTTTCCATCAACAGCTTGGTGCCGGCATAAAGCGCTGCCTTGGCAAGCTGGATGGCGCGCACATCGGTCTGGGTGATGGTGATCTTCGGCCCATCTTCCGTCAATGCGGCGGAGCCGTCCTTCAGCACATAGGAGAAGGTGCGGCCGTTGGCCGTAACGCGTGGCGAGCGCGCCGAAAGCCCGCCGTCGATGACGCCGTCCTCGGAAATGATGCCGGCGAGATACATCTCCGCCACCACTTCGATGATGCCGGAGCCGCAGATGCCGGTGACGCCGGTCGCCTGGACGCTTTCCAGGAAGCCCGGCTCGTCGGACCACAGTTCAGAGCCGATGACGCGGTATTTCGGTTCAAGCGTATCGGGATCGATGCGCACGCGCTCGATGGCGCCCGGCGCTGCTCGCTGGCCGCCGGAGATTTCGGCGCCCTCGAAGGCAGGGCCGGTGGGCGAGGAGGCCGCAACCACCCGCTGGCGATTGCCGAGCACGATCTCGGCATTGGTGCCGACATCGACGATCAGCATCATCTCGTCCTGGCGATGCGGGCCTTCCGACAGCGTCACCGCCGCCGCATCCGCACCGACATGGCCGGCGATGCAAGGCAGCATATAGAGCCTGGCGCCCTGGTTGAGCTTGAGGCCGATGTCGGATGCCTTGATGTGCACCGCGCCCGAAACGGCGAGCGCGAAGGGGGCACCGCCAAGCTCGGTCGGATCGATGCCGAGGAACAGATGGTGCATGATCGGATTGCCGACGAAGACGCTGTCCAGGATGTCGTTGCGCTGGACATTGCCTTCGGCGCAGACCTTGTCGACGAGACCCGAGATCGCCTCGCGCACGGCGACCGTCATGCCCTCGCGGCCGTCCGGGTTCATCATCACATAGGAGACGCGGCTCATCAGATCCTCGCCGAAGCGGATCTGCGGGTTCGAGGTGCCCGACGAGGCGGCGACGCGGCCCGACAGCAGCGACACCAGATGCATGGCGATGGTGGTCGAGCCGATATCGCAGGCCAGCCCATAGGCTTCGTTCTTGAGGCCGGGCCAAAGTGCTACGACGCGCGCTGTCTCAGAGTCGGCATCCTTGTAGATGGCGGCGGTCGCGGTCCAGTTGCCCTTGCGCAGGATGCCTTGCACCTGCGGCAGCAGATAAAAATCGAAATCGAGGCTTTTCAAACCCCAATCGTGCATCAGCGCGATCTTCAGCCGGTCGAGATCACCAAGCGGCTTGTGCATGTCGGGTTCTTCGATCTCGACATAGCACATACGGATCGCCGCATCGCGGGCGATGACCCTGGTGTCGGCATCCTTGCGGATGGTCTGCGCGTTGATGACGGTGTCCTGCGGCACGTCGATGACGAGATCGCCGAGGATTTGTGCCGAGCAGGAGAGGCGACGCCGTTCGGGTAGGCCGCGGACGTGCTCATAGCGCTCTTCCTTGGCGCCCTTGGGCGTGATGTGGTCGTTGGAGGAGGTGATCTTGTGCTTGGCGAAATTGCCTTCCTGCACTTCGATCTGGCAACGCCCGCAAGTGGCGCGTCCGCCGCACACACTTTCGACATAGACGCCGAGCTGGCGCGCGGCATCGAGCACCGGGGTGCCGACAGGAAACCGCCCGCGCTTGCCCGACGGCATGAACAGCACGAGCGGGTCGGTGATGTTTGCAGGTGAATTCACGATTGCGCGCTTACCCTCGGCCCATCCGGGCTTCACGGCCGCCACGGCGGCGACCGCCATTGCCGGCGCCGTCGCCCGGCGCATTGACTTGCGTCGGGGCGGCAACGGCCTGGCCGCCTTCGGCCGGCTTGTAATCCTTGTAGGTGCGGATCCAGTTGGTGCAGTTCTCGTCGGTGCCGTTCAGCACATTGGCCCCGCGCACGGCTTCCATTTCCTGCGGCCGCACCGGGTTCATGATGGCCGAGGTCATCCCGGCGCCGATCACCATCGGGATGAAAGCGGCGTTGATGCCGTGGCGATGCGGCAGGCCGAAAGAGATGTTGGACAGGCCGCAGGTGGTGTTGACCTTGAGCTCTTCACGCAGGCGACGCAGCAGCGCGAAGACCTGGCGGCCGGCATCGCCCAGCGCGCCGATCGGCATGACCAGCGGGTCGACGACGACGTCATGCGCCGGAATGCCGAAATCGGCGCAGCGCTCGACGATCTTCTTGGCGACGGCGAAACGCACGTCCGGGTCCATCGAAATGCCGGTTTCGTCGTTGGAGATGGCGACGACCGGCACGTTGTACTTCTTGACCAGCGGCAGGATGGCTTCGAGCTTTTCTTCCTCGCCGGTGACGGAGTTGACGAGCGGGCGGCCCTTGGCAACCTTGAGTGCGGCTTCGATCGCGGCGGTGACGGAACTGTCGATCGACAGCGGCAGGTCGACCAGCCCTTGCACGATCTCCAGCGTCTGCACCAAAAGGCCGGGTTCGGTCTCGTTCGGATTGACCGAGGTGACGCCGGCGTTGACGTCGAGCATGGTGGCGCCACAGGCTGCCTGCTCCAATGCGTCCCTGATGACGGTCTCGAAATTGCCCGCGATCATCTCGGCGGCCAGCTTCTTGCGGCCGGTCGGGTTGATGCGTTCGCCGATCACGCAGAACGGCTGGTCGAAGCCGATGATGATTTCTCGTGTCGCCGAAGCGACGATGGTACGGGTCATAAATTCTCTCCGCCGTGATATAAAGATTTCTTTATATCGTTGTCTGGTTTCGTTCAAGCGAATGGGTGACCGTCCGCGCCGTCAGTGCGCGGTCTTCACCATGTCCACCTGCGTTTCGGTAATGTCGTCGTGCAAGATGCTGTCGAGCCGGTCGGCGACAAGCTGATCGTCGCGGCGGATCTCACGTTTCCATGGCTGGCGGCCCTTCAGCACGCCCGATTCATCGACGATCTCGGCAACATATTCTTCCTGTCGGTAGGCCATCACGTGAACGCCGGAAACACCTGATATTTCCTTCACCTCGTTGATGATGTCGATGCAGAGCTGCTTGCCTTCCTTTTTCTGGTCCTGGGCGCCTTCCAGCCGCTTGATGACAGAATCGGGAATATGGATGCCCGGCACGTTCGAGCGGATCCACTTGGCCGTCTTGGCCGAGGCGAGCGGCCCGACGCCAACCAGGATGAAGCATTTTTCGGTATAGCCGAGGTCGCGCACCTTTTGCATGTAGGTGCGGAACATGGGCACGTCGAAGCAATACTGGCTCTGTACGAATTG
>NZ_RZRP01000718.1:0-3278 GCF_003997795.1 Mesorhizobium sp. M7A.F.Ca.US.005.03.2.1
AACCCGCCGGCAGCAGCGATGCGAGGATCGGCTTCAGCGCGGTACGGTCGAGCGCGACGATCAAATTGTTGGTGGACTCGCCGAAGACGAAACGAAAATTGCTGAGCGTCGGGTTCTTCGGCCACCAGGTCAGGTCGGCGCCGGTCGCCGACCATTCGGCGATCGGCTTGAACGCCATCGATACCATCCACAGGATCGGCACCAGCGTCACCGCCATGGCCGCGAAGATCGCGGCATAGCGGAATATCAGGAAAGGAACGGAACGCTTCATCTGGCGGCTTTGCTGGTGGCGTTGTGGGCGGAGGGGAAAAGCAGGCTCCTCCCCTCCTTCGATGTGATCCAGGGAGATGGATCAGACGATCGGGTCGAGAACTGTCGGCCAGGCCTCCTTGTTGGTCTTGATGGCTTCGAGCAGTTTGTCCTCGCCGGTGCGCCGCACGATCTTCTTCCACTCCGCCTCCGTATCGGCCATCGCCTGCTCCGATGTCTTGGCCTTGGTCAGCGCCGCCATGAGGTTCTCGTCGAGCGCATTGTGGAAGGCTGTCGCGCCGGGATAGTTGATGGTCGGCACGGTGCGCGCCACCGTCTCGCGCACAACGTCCATGTGGTAGGCATGATAGGTCTGGCGCACCAGCGGATCGGAGAAGTCCGAAAGCCGGAACGGGTCCAGATAACCGCCGGGGTTGGCACTCATCCAGGCGTAGATACGGGCCGAGCCCAGCCATTGCAGCAGGAGATAGGCAACCTCCTGGTTCTTCGACTGCGACGAGACCATGCCGGTCAGCGAGAACCACAGCACGGAGCGGCTGATCAGCTTGCCGTCGATCTCGCGGCCTGGCGGCAGCATCGAGCCGATCTTGCCGGTGACGGCCGAATCCTTGTTGCCGGCATTGTCGAGGAATTTCGGCAGGTTGGAGAAGGCGCAGGTCATCGCCGCACCACCCTTGGCGAAGTTGCCGTATTGCTCCGGCCAGCCCCAGGAGATCGCATCCGGCGAATGATGTGCGAGCGAAGCGACATATTCGTTGGTGGCGGCAATGCCTTGCTCGGAATTGATCATCGGCTTGCCGTCATCGCCAAACAGGAATTGGTTGGGCGAAGCCATCGAGACATAGCGCTGGTACCAGTTGGTGTAGCCCCAACCCTGGTTGCGCAGGTCGGTCGAGCCGAACAGGCCCTTGTCCGGTCGCTGGAAGAAGGCGGCGATGTCGCCATGCTGCTTCCAGGTCTTCGGCGGCGCCAGATCGTAGCCGTATTTGTCCTTGAAGGCCTTCTTCTCGGCTTCGTCGCCGAACAAATCGGTGCGGTAGACCCAGGTCTGGAAGTCGCCGTCCAGCGACACGCCATAGTTGGAGCCGCGGTATTTGTTGAGCAGCGACACGCCCTTGGCGCCGTTGACATAGCCGCTGACGGGATCGTCCCATTCGGGCTTGTGCTGCGCGACAAAGTCATCGAGCTTGGCGATGCCGCCGGTTTCGGCGAGGTCGCCGAGGCGGTTCCATTCGGTCGAATAGATGTCGTAGGCCCCACCCTTGGTGGAGATGTCCTGCATCGTCTTGGTGAATTCCTGGCCGTTCGGCAAACCGATGATTTCGATCGCGATGCCGGTTTCCTTTTCCCACAGCTCCTTGATCGACGGCGCACCGGCCGGGAACGGCTGCGTGAGCTGGCCGATCGAGCCGTCGGACAGGCCGAGCACGATCTTGGCCGGCGCCTTGCCGGCGCCCTTCAGCGCCTTGGCCGCCTCGATGGCGCGGCTTTCCGGCGTGTCGGCGCCATACTGGTAGCGCTCGGCTCCATCGAAGCCCGTCGGGCCGCCGATCATGCCTGGCGCCAGCGCGTCGGCCGCATAGGCGCGGCCGGGACGAATGAATTGAGGTGCGATACCAGCGGCGGCCATGATCACAGCCGCCTTTCCTCCGGATGCCAGCAGCCGGCGCCGCGAGATGCGGATCAAGTCAGACATTGAAACTCCTCCCTCAGGGCCACGTTTCCTCCACGGCCCTTATGAGGGATATTGACGGCAGCACGGCAAGGCTGTCAACATCATAAATAATCAAAACACCTCACAACATCGCAATAGGGCAAGGAAATGCACAAAAACGGGATCCATGCATCATGCCGGGTGCTTCAGTTTGAGGGCACACGACCCTTCCCGGCCCTGCGCAGCCCTGCCGGACCATTTGATTTAGCGCGGCGGCTTGCGCATAGGCTAAGGGCGGATACATCATTTCCCATCAGAATCGCCGATGGCGGGGAAGCCGTCACCAGCCGATCTGACGCATGCAGGAGATGAAAGACGGTGCGTTCCACCCTGACTGACATAGCCCGGGAAGCCGGCGTCTCGGCCGCCACCGTCGACCGCGTGCTCAACAACCGACCCGGCGTGCGGGCGCGCACGCGCGAAATCGTGCTCGAAATGGCGCAGCGCCTCGGCTACATCGCCGAAGGCCCGAACGGCGCGCCGCCACGGCCCTCGCCTGGCGAGGTCATCCGACTCGACTTCGCGCTGCCGGCCGGCACCAATTCCTTCATCAAGATGCTGCACCGGCACATCGAGGCACAGGCTCTGGCGCGGCCCGACCTCGATGTCCATATCGCCACCATCGAGGGCTTCAATCCTGACCGGCTCGCCCGCCTGCTGCAGGACCTGCGCGGACAGACGCAAGGCGTCGGCGTTATAGCGCTCGACCATCCGACGGTGCGCGAAGCGATCCGATCCCTGTCGGCCAACGATATCAAGGTGGTGACCATCGCCTCCGACATCCTGCATGTGCCCAGGGTCGCCTATATCGGCATCGACAACCGCGCCGCCGGGCGGCTGGCCGGCTATCTGCTCAACCGCTTCATGGGATCGGGGCATCCGGGCAAGGTGGCGCTGTTCGCCGGCTCGCTGTCCTATCGCGGCCACGAAGAACGCGAGATGGGGTTCCGCCACGTCCTGACCGAGGAATCACCCAACCTGCAGATCGTCGAGATGCGCGAAATGCTCGACGACCGCGAGAAGGCCTATTCGGAGGCATCGGCCCTGCTGGAACGGCACCCCGACCTTGCCGCGATCTACAATGTCGGCGCCGGCAACACCGGCATCGCCCGCGCGCTCAAGGAGCACGGCCGCGCCCAGTCCATGGTCTTCCTCGGCCACGAGGTGACGGACGGCACCAAAGACCTTCTGCTCGACGGCACGCTCGACGCGGTCATCGACCAGAACCCGCGCGTCGAAGCCCGCGAAGCGCTCAACACTTTGACCCATGCGGTCCGGGGATTGCCCTATGAAC
>NZ_RZRP01000719.1:0-3273 GCF_003997795.1 Mesorhizobium sp. M7A.F.Ca.US.005.03.2.1
AGTCGAGCAGCATCTCGAAATCGTCATCCGTCTCGCCGGGGAAGCCGACGATGAAGGTCGAGCGGATGGCCAGATCCGGACAGACCTCGCGCCAGCCGCGAATGCGCTCGAGCGTCTTTTCGCCATGCGCGGGCCGGCGCATGTTCTTCAACACCTGCGGCGAGGCATGCTGGAACGGGATATCCAGGTAAGGGAGGATCTTGCCCTCCGCCATCAGCGGGATGACGTCGGCGACATGCGGGTAGGGGTAGACATAGTGCATGCGCACCCAGATGCCGAGCTTGCCCAGTTCCTCCGAAAGATCGAGGAATTTTGCGCGCACTTCACGGTCGCCGAACATCGACGTCTGGTACTTGATGTCGATGCCGTAGGCGCTGGTGTCCTGCGAGATGACCAGAAGTTCCTTGACGCCAGCCTTGGCCAGTTTCTCAGCCTCACGCAGCACATCTGCCGCCGGCCGCGAGACGAGGTCACCACGCAGTGCGGGAATGATGCAGAAGGTGCAGCGGTTGTTGCAGCCTTCGGAAATCTTGAGATAGGCGTAGTGGCGCGGCGTCAGCTTGACACCCTGCGGCGGCAGGAGATCGATATAGGGATCGTGCGAAGGCGGTGCGGCCTCATGCACCGCGGCCATCACGCTCTCATAGGCCTGCGGCCCGGTGATCGCCAGCACATTCGGGTGCTTTTCGCGAATGACGTCCGGCTCGGCGCCCAGGCAACCGGTGACGATCACTCGGCCGTTTTCCGAAAGCGCGGAGCCGATGGCGTTGAGCGACTCGTCTCGGGCGGAATCGAGAAAACCGCAGGTGTTGACGACGACGAGGTCGGCGCCGTCATGCTTGCGTGCGATTTCGTAACCTTCGGCGCGCAGGCGCGTGATGATGCGCTCCGAATCCACGAGGGCCTTCGGGCATCCAAGACTGACAAAACTCACGCGGGGAGCGGACATAGAGGGTTTCCGGGCTTTTCAGGATTGCCGGCGCAGTACCACACTTATTGCGGCATTGGTATGGGCAGGCCCGCGATGCGGCAAAACGCACGGCGGTCTTGCTTCGACGGAGTGAAGACGCGGATGTCCGCCAGCTTCAGCCGACCACGTTGTTCACATGTGGCCAGACCTCCACGGCGCCACGATAGACCATGTCCAGCGCGACATAGAGTATGATCAGCAGGCCGACATAGGCGATCCAGCGGTGGCGATGCAGCAGCTTGGCAATGAAGGTCGCAGCCAGCCCCATGAGCGCGATCGACAGCACAAGGCCGATGACCAGCACCGGAAAATGATCACGCGCCGCTCCAGCCACCGCCAGCACGTTGTCGAGCGACATCGACACATCGGCGACGACAATCTGCAAGGCAGCCTGGCCAAGGGTCTTGCGCTTCGACTTGCCGGCGACTGCCTGGTCACTGTTGAGGTCCGAATTCGACAGCGCCTCGGTCGCTTCCAGCTCATCGGCATGTGACGTGCGCAGCTCGCGGTACATTTTCCAGCAGACCCACAGCAGCAGGATGCCGCCGGCCAGCAGCAGGCCGACGATCGCCAGCAGCTTGACGGTAATTGCGGCAAAACCGATGCGCAGCACCGTTGCCGCAATCACGCCGATGAGGATCGCCTTCTTGCGTTGGTCAGCCGGCAGGCCGGCAGCGGCAAGGCCGATGACGATCGCATTGTCGCCGGCCAGCACGAGGTCGATGGCGATGACCTGGAGCAGGGCGGTCAGGCTGGCAGCGCTGAAAAAAATGTCCATCGACCGGAAGCCCTTGCTGATTTTGCCGAGTGTTCGTCGATTACCCAGAGGCCCTAACTTGGTGGTCCCTTGGCGTCAAGGGATCACGCGTGGCGCCATCACCGAAGCATCGTTACGTCAAGCCAGATCCAATGTTCGCGGCACTCGCCGACAGCCAGGCAAAACCATGGCCGATCGCAAATCAATCGTAGAGATTATACTTTGCCCAGTCGGCTTCCGGAATCTCGTCGCCGATCCGGTAGCGGAGTTGCAAGACTTCCATATGGTCCGGCCCGGTCTGGCACTTGAATTTCAGCCTATACCACTGCCCCTTGCTGCGAAACGCAGCACCCGGGCTCTTGATTGCATCGGCGCCCATCTCGGGCGTGGCAAAGGCGTAGGCGACGACGCGATCGGCTTTGAACTTGCGATCGTCATGGGTGATGCGGTCGAGCACTTCGGCGTCGCAACGCTGTTCAAGGCGAGTTTGGGGATCGAGTTTCATCAGTCCGGCGCGCAATGCATTGTCCATTGCGCTGGCTGGAAAACTCAGTGTCACTGACGCCAAGGCGGTCATGCAGAGCTTCTTCATGGGCGGGACAAGCAACATATTTTGTCGGAGAAATCAACCGAGCGGACCGCCTCGGACGCTGCGGGAATCTTCAATCATATGGCTGCTGCGTTCAAAATTGCGTGTCGGGATTCGTCGTGCGATGCCTGCGGCCAACGGACCAAAGAGGCACGGCCGGCATCGGTAAGATCGTACAGGCCACGGTCGACGCGCGCGAACCAGCCATAGACATTGTGCTGCAGGATCTTGGGCGCGATCGGCGTCACCGCCTTCAGATCTCGCGGCCGCCTGGGACCATCCACCATGGCGGCAGCGCAGGCGAGGGCGCTTTGGCGATAGGCGGTCATGATCGGATTGCGCGATCCTCCTCCGGCAACGGGATCGCCGCGACGGCGCTGGTGCTCGTCGACCAGGCGGGAGCGCCGGCGGGCATTCTTGCGCGGCGCCAGCGCGATCGGGCTGAGAAGCACCTCGACCCGGTCCGTCGCGGTCACGCCAAGCAAGCCGAAGCCAAGCCGGCGGCAGAGATTGCGGAACCTGGCATCGCTTTCGCGTCCCTTGCCGCGAGCCGACATGCGCGCGGCCAGCCACACCTCGTCGCAGGCCGCCGCACGATCGACACCTTGCAGCACCAGTTCGAGATTGAACTGCAGCTTCAACTCGCAGATGACGACAACCGGCGGCTCCCCCTCGCGCAACGCAACAACATCGCAGCCGTCGATCTCGCCTTTGACGACAAAGTCGAGGCTTTCGAGGAACCGCTTCACCGGCGCATAGAGTGAGGTCTCGTTCATGGCGCAAGGTTTAGCCGATTCGAGACGAAAAGCCTTCCGGTGGTTCGGCGTTCTGCGGCTCGAAAGGGGACCGGTGTGGATACCGCAACGCCGGGCCAGCCGTCAGGCTTCGGCGTTCGGCACCGCCCGGTTCGGCAGCTTCCTGCGGCGCAGGAAGCTGCCGAACCGGGCGGTGCCGAAC
>NZ_RZRP01000071.1:0-13390 GCF_003997795.1 Mesorhizobium sp. M7A.F.Ca.US.005.03.2.1
CTCACCGACCGCGTGCTCGACGATCCCCGCGCGCCCTACACGCAATTGCTTGTTTCCTCGATTTTGCAGGTTTGACGATGGCGCCAAGGCACCCCCCTCTGGCCTGCCGGCCATCTCCCCCTCAAGGGGGGAGATTGGCTATCGTCCTCGGTTTCGCCACTCTCCAATGTTGCAGAACAAGCGCAACGAGAAAGCTGCCGATCTCCCCCCTTGAGGGGGAGATGCCTGGCAAGGCAGAGGCGGGCGTTGGCCCGCAAACGAACGACAATTGGAGGCCCTTCTGATGGCAACCCCCCTCGTTGTCTCCGATGTCGCCAAGAGTTTCACCATGCACCTGCGCGACGGCATCAAACTGCCTGTTGTCGCCGGTGTCTCGTTCTCGATCAGGGCTGGCGAATGCACCGTGCTCGGCGGTCCTTCCGGTGCCGGCAAGAGCTCGATCCTGAAGATGCTCTACGGCAACTACGCCGTCGACGAAGGCCAGATCATCGTCACGCATGGTGATGGGCTGATCGACCTCGCCACCGCCAGCCCGCGCACCGTGCTGGCCATACGCCGGCAAACGATCGGCTATGTCAGCCAGTTCCTGCGCACCGTGCCGCGCGTCTCGGCGCTCGACGTCGTCGCCGAACCGCTGGTCGAGCGCGGCGAGGATCGCGAGATTGCCCGCGGCAAGGCGCGCGCCTTGCTGGCGCAGCTCAACCTGCCGGAGAAACTCTGGGCCTTGCCGCCTGCGACCTTCTCCGGCGGCGAGCAGCAGCGCGTTAACATCGCGCGCGGCTTCATCACCGAGCATCCGATCCTGCTGCTCGACGAGCCGACAGCCTCGCTCGATGCCAGGAACCGCGATGTCGTGATCGAACTCATCGCCGCCAAGAAGGCGGCTGATGTCGCCCTGCTCGGCATCTTCCACGACCACGACGTGCGCGAGGCGGTTGCCGACCGCATCATCGACGTCACCGCTTTCGCGCCCGGAAAAATCGCCGCATGACCAGGAAATTATCCGAGACGCCGTTGATCCATCCGACGGCGGAGGTGCAGAACTCGACGCTCGGCCGTTGGACCGAGATCGCCGACCGCAGCCGGGTCTCGGAAAGCGAACTCGGCGACTATTCCTACATGATGCAGGACTGCGCCGTCTGGTGCGCGACGATCGGCAAGTTCGCCAACATCGCGGCCAGCGTGCGCATCAACGCCACCAACCACCCGACCTGGCGGCCGACGCTGCACCATTTCACCTATCGCGCCTCCGATTACTGGGACGATGCCGAGCACGAGAGCGAATTCTTCGCCCAGCGCCGCGCCAAGCGGGTCACCATCGGCCACGACACCTGGCTCGGTCACGGCTCGACCATCCTGCCCGGCGTCACCATCGGCGATGGCGCCGCGGTCGGCGCCGGCGCTGTCGTCTCGAAAGATGTAGCGCCCTATAGGATCGTCGCCGGCGTGCCGGCAAAGCCGATCCGCGAGCGCTTCGATCGCCGCACGGCCGAACGCTACCAGGCGCTGGCCTGGTGGGACTGGGACCATGCAAGGCTGCGGGCCGCGTTGGATGACTTCCGGGAGCTCGAGGCCGAGGCGTTCTTGGAGAAATATGGCGGATAGCGACGCCAGGAACGGGCTGTCACTGACGCTGGGCAGCGGGGGCAAACCGCCCCCGCCCCTGCTATCCGCATGACGTGCCTCTCGACACCGGCATCGACGCCATGACGGCCCTTGTCTGGAACGCCTGAAGGACGGCCTCGCCATCGCCGGCGCGCGACGGGCGAGTATATGCGCATCAAGTGGTGCCGTCTGGCCACCGGCGCCAGCTCGCCAGGCCTGCATTCCACATCACCTTCGACTGCTGATCCTGGGCCGGCCGCAGACTCCGGCCTGTGGAGCGTAACAAAACTGACATCAACGCGACACGGCAGGTTCATGTGGCTGCGCTAGGCGAATGCCTGACGATCAATGGTCCGGACTGGAACCTGCCGCCATGCCAGCAAATTCCGCCACGCTCGAAATCCGCGGTGTCACCCGACGATTTGGCAAGAACACTGCCGTCAGCGACATCAACATCGCGATCCCGCAGGGTCAGATGGTTGGCGTCATCGGCCGTTCGGGCGCCGGAAAATCGACCCTTCTTCGCATGATCAACCGTCTCATCGATCCCAGCCAGGGGTCGATTTTTTTTGACGGCGCCGAGGTCTCGAAACTGAGCGGTTCGCCGCTGCGGCGCTGGCAGCGTGACTGCGCCATGATCTTCCAGCAGTTCAACCTGGTGCCGCGCCTCGACGTGCTGACCAATGTGCTGCTCGGCAAGCTGAACCACCGCTCGACCATCACCAACCTGTTCGGCATGTTCTCCCGCGCCGAATGCGCCGAGGCGGTCGCGGCACTCGAGCGGCTCGACATCGCCCGCACCGCCCTGCAGCCCGCCGGCACCTTGTCGGGCGGCCAGCAGCAGCGCGTCGCCATCGCTCGCGCCATGATGCAGCAGCCCAGAGTGATCCTCGCCGACGAGCCGATCGCCTCGCTCGACCCGCTCAACGCCAAGGTGGTGATGGATTCGCTGCAGGACATCAATTTGCGCGAAGGCATCACCGTCGTCACCAATCTGCACACGCTGGACACCGCCCGGACCTACTGCAACCGCATCATCGGCATGGCTGCCGGCAAGGTCGTCTTCGACGGCCCGCCGGAAGAGCTCAACCGCGAGGCGGTGCGCCTCGTCTACGGCGCCGACAGCAATGGCCAGGAAATCTCCGAGGCCATCACCTCGACCAGCGTTGCCTTCAGCCGAAAGATCGCCGCATCCGCCGGACCGCTCGAGCCCGCATTCCCGGGATATTGAGAGCGGTTGGGATCGCCAGCCCACGTCAAGGGCACCTGTCAAAATCGATAACGCTGCCGGCGCGGGGCCGGAACCTACAGGAGAAATATCCAATGTTCAGGAAGATGGTCTTTGGCGCCGTTTCGGTGCTCGCCATGGCGACCAGCATGGCCCATGCCGCCGACATGAAGGAATTTCGCGTCGGCATTCTCGGCGGCGAAAACGAATCCGACCGGCTGCGCAACTACCAGTGCCTCGCCGACCATCTGAAGGCCGAATTCGGCTTCGAAAAGGTCTCGCTGTTCCCCGCCGCCGACTATGACGGCGTCATCCAGGGCCTGCTCGGCGGCACGCTCGACTTCGCCGAACTCGGCGCTTCCGGCTACGCCAGCGTCGCTCTCAAGGACCCGAAGGCGGTCACCCCGATCCTCACCACCCAGCAGACCGACGGCGCCACCGGCTATTATTCGATCGGCCTGGCGCTGAAATCCTCCGGCATTACCGACATCAAGTCGGCCAAGGGTAAGAAGCTCGGCTACGCCGATCCGGATTCGACCTCCGGCTACCTGATCCCGCTGACCCAGATCCCGAAGGATACCGGCGCTTCGAACGAAAAATTCTTCGCCTCGACCCAGTTCAACGGCGGCCACGAGAACAACGTTCTGGCCGTGCGTGACGGCAAGGTCGACGTGGCGGTGGACGATTCTTCCGGCATCGGCGACTTCAAGGACGGCTACACCTCGGGCACCTTTCACAAGGAAGTCGCCAAGGGCGCCGTCGACCCCAACGACTTCGTCGAGGTCTGGCGCTCGGGTCTGATCCCGAACGGCCCGCTGGTCGTGCGCACCGCGCTCGGCAGTGAAATGACCGCCAAGCTCGCCGACTTCTTCACGCAGTTGCCGAAGAAGGACAAGGCTTGCTTCGAAGGCGTCGAGGGCGGCGACTTTACCGGCTACGTCCCGGTTAAGGCGGACTTCTACAACGTCATCGTCGAAGCCCGTAAGGCAGCCATCGGCGGCTAACGGCGAAATCAGGAAGGGCGGCGTCGAGAAAACGCCGCCCTTCTTGCATGTCCGATCATGACCCTTTCCGTGACAGCCCCTTCCGGCGCCACTCATCAGATGGCCGACGCCTGGCGTCGCCAGACGTCCTTGCGCCGGCTCTACACCGCCATCGGTGTCGGCCTGCTCATCACCGCGCTCGGCAGCGCCATGTGGTTCGCCGACGAGGCCAATGCCGGGCATTTCTTCGACCGGTTGCCGCATTTGCTGGATTTCCTGAGCTGGCTCGTCCCCAAGGATTGGAACGATGTCTGGCGGGCGATGTTCGACATCGCTTCTCCGCATGACACCGGCACCCAGGAATTCAATTTTCCGCTTGGCCGCTCCTATGTCTGGGGCAGCTTCTACATCCCCGAATATTTCGAGCTGATGCTGACCACGCTCAACGTGGCCCTGGTCTCGACCTTCATCGGCTTCGTCTTCGCCGTGCCGTTCTCCTTCATCGCGGCGCGCAATTTGACGCCGCATCCGGTGCTGCGGCTGATCGTCAAGCGCCTCATGGAACTGCTGCGCGCCTTTCCCGAGATCGTCATCGCCGGCCTGTTCGCCGCCATCGTCTCGATCGGCCCGATCGCCGCCATCATCGCCATCGGCCTGCATTCGATCGGCGCGCTGGGCAAGCTGTTCTACGAGATCAACGAGAACATCGACATGCGCGCCGAGGAAGGCCTGAGGGCCGTCGGCGCCAACTGGTTCGAGCGGGTGCGCTTCGCCGGCCTGCCGCAGGTGCTGCCCAACTTCATGTCCTACACGCTGCTGCGTGTTGAGATAAATGTCCGCATTTCCACCATCATGGGCGCTGTCGGCGGCGGCGGTATCGGCGAGGAGTTGAAGCTGTCGATCTCGCGCGGCTTCGGCGCCAAGACGATAGCCCTCGTGCTGCTCCTGTTCACGACGATCTTCATCGTCGACCAGTTCTCCGCCTGGCTGCGCCGCAAGCTGGTCGGCGAGCAGGCTTTCGTGATGAGCGCTTGACCATGGCCACCATGACCGCCGATCAGATCCAGTCGATCGAAGAGCGCTTCCCGCAGGTGTTCCAGCGGCCGTTCCACAAGCGCTTCGGGCCGCTGATGCTGCTTGGCGGCATCTTTCTCTACCTGCTGTACGCCTTGTGGTTCTTCAACCTGCCGCAGGTCATGCGAGAATCGCACTGGGAGCGCCTGCCGCTGTTCCTGACCCAATGGATCAGCTACGACGTACAGCCGATCTTCCGCCTCGATGAACCGCAGATCACTGCCAAATATCCACGCTTCTCGGTGCTCGGCCCGAACCCGGATCCGGACTGGGTCAAGACCAATGCCGATGGTTCGGTGACGATCCTGATCGACGGCACCGCCAAGTCGATTACCTTCACCAAGACGCAAGCGACGATAATTGCCAACGGTGAGACCGTTGCGGTCGCACTCGGCACCGGCAAGCCGCTGATCTCGGGACCGGTTCCCGGCTGGATCACCGCGCATGAGGATGAGGTCGTCGCCGACATGGGCTTTGCCGGCGAGGCCCGCGTCGCCGTTGACCGCGTCAGGATACGCAAGCGGTTTCTAGGCTGGGCAAACTTCGTCTTCGACACGCGTTCGCCTTTCTTCGGCAAGTCGGCAAGCGAAGTCGCTTCGCTGATCGTCTCCGGGCCGGAACTGAAACCGGGCACGTCAAATCTGGCGCTGGCCGGCGACAACATCTGGAACAACGCCCAGTGGCGGCATGGCGATGTCTGGACGAAGCTCCTGCAGACCATCGTCATGGCCTTTCTCGGCACCATGCTGGGCGGCATCGTCGCCTTCCCGCTGGCCTTCTTCGCCGCCCGCAACATCACGCCCAGCCGGCTGGTCAACCAGGTGCTCAAGCGCTTCTTCGATTTCATGCGCTCCATCGACATGCTGATCTGGGCGCTGTTCTTCACCCGCGCCTTCGGGCCGGGACCGCTGGCTGGCAGTGCGGCGATCTTCTTCACAGAGGTCGGCACGCTCGGCAAAACCTATTCCGAGGCGCTGGAGAACATCGACGACAAGCCGCGCGAGGGGATTACCTCGACCGGAGCCAACGGCCTCCTGGTGCAGCGCTACGGCGTGCTGCCGGAAGTGGTGCCGGTGTTCATCAGCCAGACGCTCTATCAGTGGGAATCCAACACCCGCGGCGCCACCATCATCGGCGCTGTCGGCGCCGGCGGCATCGGCCTGAAGCTGTGGGAAGCGATGCGCACCAACTCCAACTGGGCCAACGTCTTCTACATGGTGCTGCTGATCCTGGCCGTCGTCTTCATCTTCGACAACATCTCCAACTTCCTGCGCCGCCGGCTGAGCCGGACCATCCACGACTACAACAGGATCCAGGCTGAGCAGGGGTAGGCTTGTGATGTAGACGCGCAAGTCGTCTCGACCAGCGCCAAAGGATCGACCCCCACTCCGTCGAGCTTCGCTCGACACCTCTCCCCCGATCGACGGGGTAGAGGAAAGCGCCAGGCTGTCCGAGCCGACGCCTGTCCTCTTAGGCCGAGTGTCTTCCCAGGCCGAGGCTTCCTTCCTCTCCCTCCGGAGGGGGGAGAGGTGGCTCGGCGAAGCCGAGACGGAGTGGGGGAACCACCTGGCAACCGCCGCAAACGCAAATAGAAAATGGGCCAGGGCGCCTAAGCCGCCTTCTTCCACCCGCTCTTGATATGCTTATACCCCTCCCGATAGACCGCGTCCGGCGTCTCTGAGAAATCCCGCCACACCTTGGTCGCCGCCGCCAAATCCTTGAGTGAGCGGCCGAACGCCTCGATCGTCAGCCAATCGTCATAGCCGCTCTTGCGGATGGCGGAAAACGTTTCGGTCCACGGAATGTTGCCGCGCCCCGGCACGCCGCGATCGTTCTCCGAGATATGGATATGCACGACATTCCTGCGGTGTTTCGTGTAGGCGCCGATCGGGTCGGCCTCCTCGATATTGGCGTGGAAGGTGTCGTACATCGCCTTGATGTGCGGCCGGTCGATGGCGTCGATATGCTCCGACAGGTCCGCCATCGTGTTGAGCAGGTAGCATTCGAAGCGGTTCAGCGCCTCGAGCCCGATGGTGACGCCCTTGTTGCCGGCATGGTCGCCGATGGCGCGCTGCGAGCCGACGGAGCGCTTCTTCTCCGCGGCCGTCGGCCCAGAGCCGGAAAAGGACCCGAGCGTCGAATGCAGAGGGCCGCTCAGCGTGCTGGCGCCAAGCGCCTGCGCGCAGTCGATCGCCCATTTCATGTAGTCGACACCGGCCTTGCGGGTTGCCGCGTCGGCCGCGATCAAATTCATCGCCGGATCGCCCATGGCCGAAACCGCAGTCCGCTCCAGCCCGATGCGGTCGAGCAGATCGCCGAGCTTTCTATAATCGTCCGGCGTGCCGGCGAAGATCGGTATCTCGACGCCATCGAAACCGGTCGCCTTGATGTCGCGCAGCAGCGGCTCGTGTTTCTTCGACACCGCCGTCGTCCACAAGAACATGCACATGCCGATTTTCATCGACGACCCCTCCCTTTGACGGCGCACTGGCTGTTCCGCCGCTTCGCGCCATGCCCCCTCATCCGGCCGCTTCGCGGCCACCTTCTCCCCGCTGGGGAGAAGAGACTTGGCGTCGCGCCATCTCCTCCTCCTCTCCCCTCGGGGAGAGGTCGGATTGCCCCGAATTGCCCTTCGCAATTCGGTTGGCAATCCGGGTGGGGGGCCTTCGTTACCCGCCGCGCCACTAAAGCTTCGTCCACGCCCCGTTTTTCTTCGACGATTTCACGCAGGCCTCGATGAAGGCCATGCCCTCGACGCCGTCCTGGATGGTCGGGAAGACGACGTCCTTGGGCGGCTTGCCACCCTTGCGGCGCGCTGCCCGGATGGCGCGCGCGGCCTCCTGGTAGATGTTGGCGAAACCTTCGAGATAGCCCTCGGGATGGCCCGACGGGACGCGGCTGACACGGCCCGCCACCGGCAGCGCGCCGGCGCCGTTGCGGGTGATCAATTGCTTTGGCTGGCCAAATGGGGTGTACCAGAGATAGTTCGGGTCGGCCTGCACCCATTCCAGCCCACCCTTCGAGCCATAGATGCGCAGCTTCAGCCCGTTCTCATGGCCGGGCGCCACCTGGCTTGCCCAGATCATGCCCTTGGCCGGGTGCGTCTTGCCGGTAGGCTTGAAGCGCAGCATGACGTTGACGTTATCATCCAGTAGCCGTCCCGGCACGAAGGCGTCGAGATCGGCCGACAGGGAGTCCAGTTCCAGCCCCGAGACGAAGCGGGCGAGGTTGTAGGCATGCGTGCCGATATCGCCCAGCGCACCGCCGGCACCTGCCTGCTTGGGGTCGGAGCGCCACGCCGCCTGCTTCTGGCCTGTCGCCGCCAAATCCTCGGTCAGCCAGTCCTGCGGATATTCGGACTGCACGATGCGGATGTCGCCGAGCACGCCCTTGGCGACCATTTCGCGTGCTTGCCGCACCATCGGATAGGCGGTGTAGTTGTGCGTCAGCACGAACACCTTGCCGGTCTTCTCGACTATCGCCGCAAGCTTTTTCGCTTCGGCCAGCGTCGTCGCCAGCGGCTTGTCGCAGATGACGTGGATGCCGGCCTCGAGGAAAGCTTTTGCCGCTGGCACATGCACATTGTTGGGCGTGACGATGGCCACCGCCTCGATGCCGTCGGGGCGCTTCGCCTCGGCCTTGGCCATCTCGGCATAGGATGCGTAGCTGCGTGAGGGGTCGAGCCCCAGTTCGGCCGCCGAGGCCTTGGCACGGGCCGGGTCGGCTGACAAAGCGCCGGCAACCAGCACGAACTCGTTGTCCAGCCGCGCCGCGATCCGATGCACCGCGCCGATGAAGGCGCCTTGCCCGCCGCCGACCATGCCGTAGCGGATCGGGCCGCCTCCCGTTTCCGACTTCGATGCGCCGACCATATCTTGCTCCTCGCTGTTGCTTACCCCCTTGAGGGGAGGTCGATCCGCGCAGCGGATCGGGTGGGGTCGTTGAGGCAGAGCGCGGTGTGAACCGACCCACCCGGCCTTTGGGCCACCCTCCCCGCGAAGGGGAGGGAAAATCGAGCTAGATTCCCATCATGGCGCGCAGCAACTTCTTGTCGGTGGTGCCAGCGGCGAAGTCGTCGAATGCCTTTTCCGTCACCCGGATGATGTGGTGCTCGATGAAAGGCGCGCCTTCGGCCGCACCATCCTCCGGATGCTTCAGGCAGCACTCCCACTCCAGCACCGCCCAGGAATCATAATTGTACTGCGTCAGCTTGGAGAAGATGCCGCCGAAATCCACCTGTCCATCGCCCAGCGAACGGAAGCGCGCGGCGCGGTTGGTCCAGCTCTGATAGCCGGAATAGACGCCTTGCCGGCCGGTCGGGTTGAACTCGGCGTCCTTGACGTGGAACGCCTTGATGCGCTCGTGATAGATGTCGATGAATTCGAGATAGTCGAGCTGCTGCAGCAGGAAATGCGACGGATCGTAATTGATGTTGCAGCGCTTGTGGCCGCCGACCGCGTCGAGGAACATCTCGAAAGTGGCGCCGTCGAAAACGTCTTCAGACGGGTGAATTTCATAGCCGACATCGACGCCGTTGTCCTCGTACACGTCGAGAATCGGCTTCCAGCGTTTGCCGAGCTCGCCAAACGCTTCCTCAATGAGTCCAGCCGGCCGCTGCGGGAACGGATAGAGGTAAGGGAAAGCCAGCGAGCCGGTAAACGACACTGAAGCATTCAGGCCTAGATTACGCGATGCTTTAGCGCCGAACTTCATCTGCTCGACAGCCCACTTCTGCCGGGCTGCGGGATTGTTGTGCACCGATGGCGGCGCAAAGCCATCCATCTGCGCGTCATAAGCAGGATGCACCGCCACCAATTGCCCCTGCAGATGCGTCGACAATTCCGTGATCTCGACGCCGGCGTCGGCGCAAATGCCTTTCACCTCGTCGCAATAGGCCTTGGAAGAGGCCGCCTTCTTGAGATCGAACAGCCGCGCGTCCCAGGTCGGGATCTGCACGCCCTTGTAGCCGAGACCGGCCGCCCATTTGGTGATCGACGCCAGTGAGCTGAACGGCGCGGCGTCGCCCGCGAACTGCGCCAGAAACAGCCCCGGGCCCTTCATTGTCGTCGGCATCGGCATCCTCCCTCATTTCTCTCGCGACCGAGCATAGCGCCGATTGGAAACAGGGCCAGCCACTTTGGTCTTTTCTCAACGGGCGCTTGCACGCACCACCATTCTGGTATTACCAAATGTGGAATTTTGGTCAAGCCTTGCAATGCGCCATCATGACCCCAAAACCACCCGGCGCAGGCATATATATCTCAATATAATCAAGGAAATACTCCACAGCGAAAGTTGCATCCCGGCGCTTCTTGCCGATCCGGATAATTTGCTGTAGACCTCGCTTCAGGCCCAATTGGTCGAACCAGTTTGCGAGAAAAGGCTGGGAACGCCTTGGGGAGGAACCTTTGTGTCGCCTTTTGGCGATGCATGTCGCAGGCGAACCATAGAGACGAGTTGGGAAGGACAGACCATGCATCTTTCGACGCACAACTGGATGCGCGCGGAACCCTTGGAAACGACGCTCAAGCGCATCAAGAAATTCGGCTATGAGTCGATCGAGATTTCCGGCGAACCCGAGCAGTACAAGACCAGGGAGACCCGGGCGCTGCTGAAGGAGCATGGCATTCGTTGCTGGGGCGCGGTGACCCTGATGCTGGGCGAGCGCAACCTTGCCGCCAGGAACCAGGGCCAGCGCGAGCGTTCCGTTCAGTATGTCAAGGACGTGCTGACCATGGTCAGCGAACTCGATGGCGAGATCATCACGCTGGTTCCGGCGACCGTCGGCAAGGTCGTGCCTGACGGCACCGAGGAAGAGGAATGGAAGTGGGTCGTCGACGCCACCCGCGAATGCTTCACCCACGCCAAGAAGGTCGGCGTCAAGATCGCTGTTGAACCGCTCAACCGCTTCGAGACCTATCTGTTCAATCGCGGCGCCCAGGCGCTGGCTTTGGCCGACGCGGTCAGCCCCGAATGCGGTGTCTGCCTCGACGCCTACCACCTCCATATGGAAGAATTTAACGTCTATGACGCGATCCGGCAGGCCGGAAAGCGCCTGTTCGACTTCCATGTCGCCGACAACAACCGCTTCGCCGCCGGTCTCGGCCAGATCGACTGGCCGAAGATCGTCGCTACCTTGCGCGAGATCGGCTACGACGGCGCGCTGACCAACGAGTTCGTCGCGCCCGTCGACCGGACGCCGGCGGCCCCCTATCCCGACATGGTCGAGCGCAATCCGGTCGATATCTCGCCCGAACAGCTGAAGTTCATCCAGGACCACGGCTCCAGCGTGCTCACCGAGAAATTCTACACCGACCAGATGCGCATCAACGCCGAAACGTTGCTGCCGCTGATCAAGTAGTCGACTGCCTCAGGGAAATTCGCCCTTCCGCCCTGACCGGCGCAGGGCTGGGGAAGAATATGCGTATCAAGTCCGTCCAAGCCTGGTGGATCCGCGTTCCGATCGAAGCCGCTCGGCAGCACCGCAGCGACTTCGGTCAGGTGACGACCTTCGACGCCGCCATCCTGCGCATCGAGACCGATGACGGTCTGGTCGGCTGGGGCGAAGGCAAGAACGCCGCCGGCAGCGCCGGCAGTTACGGCGCGCTCGTCCATATGCTGAACCATGAGGTCGGGCCGCAGCTGGTCGGCCGCGATCCGGCCGACATCGGCGTCATCTGGGAGATGCTCTACAATGGCGTGCGCCACGACAGCGCCGCACGCGGCGGCCACGCCATGCCGCAGCTGGCGCGGCGCGGCATGAGCATCGCCGCGATCAGCGCCGTCGACATCGCGCTGTGGGACATTCTTGGCAAATCGCTTGGCGTTCCGGTCTGGCGGCTGCTCGGCGGCCGCAAGCTCGATCGCATGCCGGCTTACGCGTCCGGCGGCTGGGCGGCCGCCGACGCCATCGGCGAGCAGTTGAAATCCTATATCGCCAAGGGCGGTTTCAAGGCACTGAAGATGCGGGTTGGCGCCATGGACGGCGCGGCGCACATTTCCGCCACCCGCGTGCGCGCCGCACGGCAGGCGCTCGGCCCCGATGTCGAACTGATGGTCGACGCGCACGGCACCTACACGGTGGCTGAAGCCAAGCGCTTCATCCACCTTGTCAACGATTTGGACCTCGCCTGGTTCGAGGAACCTATCATCGCCGACGATAAGCCGGGCATGGCCGAAGTGCGGGCAAGTGGCGCCGTTCCGATCGCCACCGGCGAAAGCGAGGCGACCCGCTACGCCTTCCGCGACCTCGCCGTGCTCAAAGCCGCCGACATCTTCCAGCCCGATCCCGCCTTCTGCGGCGGCATCAGCGAAGCGATGAAGATCGGCACCATCGCCAGCGCCTTCAATCTGCGCTTTGCGCCGCATTTGTGGGCCGGCGCGCCCTGTTTTTTCGCAGGCTTGAATGTCTGCGCCGCCTCGCCGTCGAGTTTCACCGTCGAATATTCGCTCGGCGCCAACCCGATGATCCATGATCTGGTCGAAGAGACTGTCGAAGCCAGGGACGGTATGATAGCGATCCCGGAAAAACCGGGTCTGGGATTCACCATTTCGGAGCGGTTCCTGGAGGCGCACGCGCAACGCGGTTGACGATGAAAGAAAAGAACCTTCTCGCGGAACTCGCTGCCTACCTGTTCTCCCATTCGGACAAGGAGAGCGGCCGAACGCCATCGGAGCGCGAACTGGCGGAGCATTTCGCCGTCAGCCGCGGTCAGATCCGCGAGGCGCTGGCCATCCTGGAGGCCATGCGCATCGTTGAGCGCCGGGCCAAATCCGGCATCTACATCGACACCAAGCAGGCCAGTGTGGAGGCCATGGCGCTCTTTGCCCGCGCGGGCCTCCCGCTCGACCCGATCCAGATCTACGAGACGGTCGAACTGCGCAAGATCCACGAGATCAAGGCGGCCGAACTTGCCTGTTCGCGTGCCACCGAGGAGAATTTCGAGCGGCTGCGCGAAATCCTGAAGGCTTCGGAAGAGCGCATCGCCGCCGGCGAAGGGCTTGCCAGGGAAGACCGCGAATTTCACCTCGAAATCGTGCGCGCCACCAAGAACAGCGTCTTCCACAATGTCTGCAGCGTCTACTACATGATGGGCGAGCAGCGCCTGCCGATCTATTTCAACGACCCCGAGCGCAACGTGCGCTCGCATGCCGAGCATATCCAGATCTATGAGGCGCTGCTGCGCCGCGACGGCAATCTCGCACAGGCGCTGATGAGCGCCCATCTGCAGGGCGCTGAGAGCTACTGGAAGGGCCTGATCGAGGGCCATGGCGAGGAGCCGCAAAGCCCGGCGCTCGAAAAAGCCTGACCGACATGGCTCGTATCCTCACGACCCAGGCCCTGCACCCGCGCGCCTCGGCCATGCTGGCCGGCGCCGGAGAGCTCGTCGTCGCCTCCGCCATCGATCCGGCCACGCTGGCCGCCGAAGCCAGGAATGCCGACATCGTCATCGTGCGCGCGCCGCTGCCCCCACAGCTTTTCGACGGCGCAAAGCTGCTG
>NZ_RZRP01000720.1:0-3271 GCF_003997795.1 Mesorhizobium sp. M7A.F.Ca.US.005.03.2.1
GTGCTGATGCGGCTCGAAGGCGGTGATCTCGATGTCGACGGGCTGGCGGCCTTCGCCTCGATCTTCGTCAGCGACAAGGGCGCCAATCGCTTTGCCGACCGCGACCTCGATTTCCAGATCAAGGCCGGGCCGGTCAACGCCGGCGGGTTGACCGCCGACACGGTCGACACGGCGCTCAGGCTGCGCGACGGGCTGCTCGAAATCGACCGGCTTTCGGTGGGCGGGCTGGCCGGCGCCTCGATCAGCGCCACCGGCCGGATCAAGGATTTCCCCGCGAGCCCGACCGGCAAGCTCGATGCGTCGGTGGTTGCCGTCGATCTGAAGCCGCTGATCGATGTCGCCGCCCAGCACTATCCCGACAGTGCCGTGCTCAAGGGACTGTCGAGCCGTGCTGCTGCCTATCCCGAGCTGTTCCAGGATGCGCGCATCGACCTGGTGGCCAGTGCGGCCGACAATGGCGACGGCACCACGGGCCTGGCGGTGAGCGGGCAAGGCAAGGCCGGCGGCTCGGCCTTTTCGGCGTCGCTGTCGGGGAAGGGCGCGGTGGACAAGCTTCTCGAAGCGCCGGTGGCGCTGACCTTCAACGCCAAGAACCCTGATGCCACCGCGCTGCTGGCGCTCTATGGCCTGCCGGCGCTGCCGCTCGGCATGCTGGGCGAGGCAAACACCGATATTCAGGCCAAGGGCACGTTTGGCGGCGGCCTGGCGACGAATTTCAGCCTTGCCGGCAATGACTTCAAGGCCGGTTTCGAGGGAACGATCGCCGACACGCCGCAAGGCCTCGCCGCCAAGGGCAAGCTCAGCCTCGATGCCGCCGACATCGAGCCATGGCTGATGACGTCGGGCATCGGCCTGCCAGGCATGGGGGCGGGCATGTCGACGTCGCTCGCCGCGCAGGGCGACTACGGCAACGGCCTGCTGGTGCTGGACGAACTCAGCGGCGCCATCAACGAAGCGGCGGTGTCCGGCGACGTCAATATCGATGTAAAGGACGGCGTGCCACATCTGGCCGGGGCGCTGGCGCTCGACGAACTCGACCTCGATCCCCTGGCGGTGGCGCTGTTCGGCGACTCCGCCTTTCTGGCCGACAAGGAGGGCGCAGCCAAAGACCGGGCAGGCAAGGGTGGCGTGTGGCCGGCGACACCGTTCAGCCAGAAATCCAGCCTGCCATTCACCGCCGACCTCGACCTGACGACGGCAGCACTGGCCGCCGGCCGGTTCGCCACCGCCTATGACGCCGCCTTTTCGCTCAAGCTCGACCAGGAAGGCATCCGCGTTTCGGATCTCAAGGCGAAGTTGCTGGGCGGAGCGCTGACCGGCCTATTCGAGTTGAAGAACAACAACGGCACCGGGCTGTTCTCTGGCCAGATGAAACTGGCGGGCGCCGATCTGGCGACCGTGCTGCCGGATGCCGGCATCAGCGGCATCGGCGATTTCTCGACGGCGCTGTCAAGCAGCGGCAAATCGGTCGAAGGGATGGTGGCTGCCTTGTCAGGCTCCGGAACTGCGGCGTTGAAGGGCGTGAAAGTTGCTGGCCTCAATCCAGATGCGTTCAGTGCGTTCCTCGCCAAGGCGGATGCGATCGGGCGCGACATCGATGCGGCCAAGACCGCCGGCTTCGCGCCCGAGATCGCCGCTGATGGCAGTTTTGCCGCCGGCGATACCGACATAGCCTTCACGGTTGCCGGCGGCACGCTGCGGGCGCCGCCGGTCAGCCTGGAAAATCCAGCGGCGACCTTGTCCGCCGACATCACGGCGGATCTCAACGCGGCCACGGTGTCGGCCAAGGGTGCGATCACTTATCAGCCTGGCGACGAGGCGCTGGTCGGCTCCGAGCCGGTTGTGAATTTCACCGCCGAGGGGCCGTTCGGCGCGGTCAAACGAGCATTCGACAGTGAGCCGCTGGCGCAGTTCCTGACCCAGCGCGCGCTGGAGAAGGAGCAGCAGCGCGTCGAGGCGATGCAGGCCGCGCTGCTCGAGAAGCAGCGGCTGCGGCGCGAAGTGCGCTATTACGCTGCGCTGCAGGATGCTCGCGACAAGGCGGCCGAGGAATTGCGCCGGCAGGAGGAAGCAGCGCGGCTCAAAGCCGAAGCTGACGCCAAGGCCAAGGCCGAAGCGGATGCACAGGCTCAGGCTGAGGCGGACGCAAAGGCTCAGGCCGACGCGAAGGCGAAAGCCAAGGCGGACGCAGATGCCAAAGCCAAGGCCGATGCCGAAGCGAAGGCGGCTGCCGAAAAGCAGGCCGCCGACGAGGCGGCCAAAGCGCAGGCCGAGCAGGAGCGGCAGAAGGCGGAAGAGGCGATGCGTATTGCCTCGCAGGAAAAGGCAAGGCTCGAAGCCGAACGCAAGGCCGCGCAGCCTCCGAAGGTGGAGCGGGCGCCGCTGCCGCAGGCCAACGACAATCCGCCGCCGGCCAAGCCGAAGTCCAATCCGTTCACGATCGACAATCTGCTGAAGTCGCTGCAGTAGCGAAAGTTGGAGGTCTCATGACGACTTTGAGCCGTCCTGACTTAAGCGATATTCACCGGGGCGATTGGGTGGATCGCCGATTGCCGTCCGCATGGCGACCATATACGCGACTGGCGCGGCTGGATCGCCCTGTAGGGATATGGCTGACGCTTTTTCCTTGCTGGGCTGCGCTGATACAAGCGTCGCACGGTTTCCCGGACTTTCTGGAACTGGCTGTCTTCTCTCTCGGCGCTTTGCTGATGAGAAGCGCCGGCTCCACGGTCAATGACATTGCGGACCGCAAGTTTGACGGCCATGTCGAGCGGACTCGCTTCCGGCCGCTGGCGAGCGGACAGATGGGCGCCCTGCAGGCCTTTGTCTTTCTGACCGTTGAGCTTGCACTCGCGGCTGCCCTGCTGTTTTTTCTAACTCCCTACACGCGCCTGGTCGCTATCTGCGTTCTGCCGCTCGTGTTCATCTATCCGCTGTGCAAGCGTTTCACCCATTGGCCCCAGGCCGTGCTGGGCGCGGCGTTCAACTGGGGGATGCTTATGGCATGGGCCGAGGTCGCAGGACATATCCCGGTGGGAGCATTGCTTATGTGGGCCGGAGCCATCGCATGGCAGATCGGTTATGACACCGTCTATGCCTACGTTGACGTGAAAGACGACACCCGCCTCGGGCTGAAATCGACAGCGATCTTGTTCGGCCGGCATGGCAAGACCTGCATTGGCCTTTTCTATGCTCTGACGGTTGGCGCGTGGTCGCTTGGAGGTTGGTTGTTGGGCATGTCGCTGCCTTACGCCATTGGAATGCTGGTGGT
>NZ_RZRP01000721.1:0-3263 GCF_003997795.1 Mesorhizobium sp. M7A.F.Ca.US.005.03.2.1
GCTTTGCCAATGGCAAGGGGCCGCTGCCGCGATCCAGGCAGGCCGTGGGCAAGCGCGCTGGAAGCAAGCGGGCGAGTGGCGCGTCGGCGAAATCGACGCCTGTCGTCGGCAAGATGGAGGGCGTGCTTGCCGCCAAGGACATCCATGCGCGTGAAGTGGCCCGGCCCAGGCGCGCGCATTCGTTCGTGCGCGAGGTGGGCGTGCTGATCACCGACGGCGTGGCCTATCGCCTGGAGGCGCCGGCGCCGCCGCGCGCGGCCATCGGCCGGCAGCCGCATGGCGTGGCGATGCGCTTCATCGATTGCCTGTTTTCACGCTGCCGTGCGCCGCTGGATCTGACGGTGGAGGGGGATCCGGACATTTCTATTGCCGAAGAGGGGGCGCCAGGCAGCCGCCCAGGTGCCGACATGCTGTGCTGCGGCATGCGCACCGGGGCGCTGAAAAGCTATTGTACCTACCACCAGGCGCGCTTCCAGCGCCGCGTATTTGTTGCGACGGGGTGAGGTTTGATCTCTGCTCCCCCGTTCACGGGGAGAAGGTGCCGGCAGGCGGATGGGGGGCAGCGCTGACGAGGCAGGATGGAAGCTGACATGAAATTCAAGCATCCGATTCAGATGCCACTTACCGAAGCGCTGGCGCCGCCCCTCATTGCCCTGCCGGGCGTTCGCTGTTCGAAAAGCCAAGCAATTGGCTTTTCGTCCGCTGCTCGGATCACACCTCACCCCCGTAAACGGGGAGAAAGAAGCAAAGCCCTATTTCGGCATCTGCCGGCCTTGCTTGGGCGTGCGGCTCTGCATGCTCCTTGCGTCCATCGCCATCGGCGGGTTGCCCTCGCCGACCAATATGCCAGTCACCCGGGCAAAGCCGGTAAACACCTTCATGGCGTCGGCTTCGGAAATCTGGGCGGCAATCGCCGCGCTGCAGGCGTTCAACGCGCTGCGGTAGACATGACCGCGCCGCTCCAGCGGCCAGCGCTGGAGAAAATCGGCGGCTTCGCTGACGCTTTCGATCTCTTCGATCTCATCTTCCACCCGCACTTTGAGCGGCACTCCGGTTTTCATCGTACCCACGGCGTTCACCTTCGCTTTGCGCGCGGCTCCAGCTACCGCACCCATAAACGCGCCCCGCTGGGGGCCGGTTGCATCAATTTTTCGGGCGGCGCCCGCTCCTCACGGGCTAGCCACCGCATCCAGCCAGTCATGGGCGCGGCTTTTGGGCCTGTCGACCAGTATGTTCTGCTGCTTGGCCGCCCTGGTGAAGGCGTCGAACGCGATGCGCTGGCAGCAGATGCCGTCCACGGCGAGCGTAACCAGCCGGGAAGCCTCGAGATAGCCAGGCGCTGTCTTGTCGGGCCATTGGTGGCGCAGTGCCTCGGCGGCTCCGGCCACCGAACTGACCAGCATGGTTTTGTTGTCGCAAAAGCGCACGGTAACCGGCATGAAGGCTGTCATCGGCGAACCTCCCCTTGGCATGGACGCGACATAACGTCGAAAACTCGCGCCGGTTCCATCAGCCTGGATGCCGGACGGCAGGGATGCTGGCGCGGCGGCGAAGAGGCGACGACCTACGGTTCATTGAAGGCCAACCGAGCAGCGCTCCGCTCCGCTCTGCCACCGCGTGGGGAGATGCCCGGCAGGGCCGAGGGCGCGCGAAGGATCGCCACTTGCCGGCCTCCACCACCCATCCCAACCAGGAGCCTCCCATGAGCAAAAAGACCAGACCCGCAAAACCGCAGGCGCCGAAATTGCCGAAGGGCGAGGCCGAGCAGGTGCGCATACGCCGCGAGATCGGCCATGATTTCGCGCTCAGGGATGACGCCTTCGGCCGCAAGCGGCTGGCAGCGGGCACGCTGGAGGCTGCGCGTGTCTACGAAGTGTCGAATGACGGCTACGCCGCGACCGGCGGCATCGTGCGGCTGCGCGCCATCGATGCGCTCGTCGGCATCACTTCGCTGTCGCGCCAGCAGCGCGAGGCAGGCCTGCGCTACCGCGAGGATTTCCGCTGCAGTCAGCAGGCTGATGTCAAGCCGATGCGCTGGACCGAGCGCATCGACGGCGGCCGCGAGGGCGGCGGCATCGCCGACAGCGTTCTCGACGCCGGCAGGGCCTATGCCGCCGCCACAAGAGCGTTAGGCCATTGGGAGGTGGCCGCCGTGGTACGACAAGTCTGCTGCGCGGACGGTTCCCTCAAGCGCCTGTCCGAGCAGACCGGCGAGGGCCGGAACGTGGTGACGAAGCTGCTGAAGGTGGGGCTGGATCTGTTGGCAGTGCATTACGGGATGATGATGAGGAGGCGGGTGGGGTGAGCGGCGCAAATATCCGGCCGGCGGCGCCGGCCGGATCATTTTTCACAGGATCAGATCATCGGCAGACGCGGATTTCCTCGACGATCCTGTGGTGATGGCGCCAATGCTTGACCAGTGCGATGTGGCAACGGTGGTGACGGTGGTAATAGCGCGGCCTGTAGCCGTTGTCATAGGCGTCGTACTGGTAATAAGGGCGATAGTAGCGATCGCCATAGTCATAACCATTGTAATAATCGTCGCCGTAATAATCGTCTGCATAGCCGCCAATGCCGATACTGATACGGCTGCGGGCGTCGGCGGGGGCGATCATCGCCGCCGCCGAAGCAATGGCGATAACCGAAACAAGCAGGAGCTTTTTCATAGCTGCCTCCTTTTCAAGGTTAGGCTAATATAACTGCCGAGTTGCAGCCTCGTTCCACAGATTCGTAAGATGTGACGAACAATGCAGACCGGGGCGCAGATGCCCAGGCGCCTAAAACAAGGCCCTCTCCAATGGCCCCGCCAGTGTCTCGGCAAAGCCTGTCGCCAGATGGTGCCTGTCACGAAACGCCAGCTGGCCTGATATGACGACGTGGCAGGTGGTCGGGCCGCAGAATTGGTTGGTGAGGTCGATGTAGCGGGTGTCGGGCACGCTGGTCACCACGGCGCGCTCGGTGGCGGCGGTGCTGTCGTTGGCGGCTTCGGCCCTTGGCGTGTCGCAGTGCGGCGAGGGTGCCTCGCGCCACCACAGGGTGCGCGCCACGCAGGAGCCGGCGAAGCTGGCGTTGATCGGCGTGTCGCGGATGACTGCCGTCTCGACACCGGCCCGGCTGAAGGCCTGCAAGGTCGAGCGCAGGCCGGCCTGCCAGCGCGCTACTTCGGCGGTGCGTTCGGCGGCGGGCAGATCGCGGGTCAGATTGCCGATGGAAAATTCGGAGATCACCACCAGGCGCGGCTTGCGGCGGATGATCTCCGATAT
>NZ_RZRP01000722.1:0-3253 GCF_003997795.1 Mesorhizobium sp. M7A.F.Ca.US.005.03.2.1
CTATTAGGGTATCAGATCCAACATTCGAAGCGGCAAATATCAGCCGGCGCCGGCCGTGCGCCCAAGCGCATTACTTGAATGGCGGACAAGCGGTTTATGGTGGCAATGGGCTTTGAATGCCGCCGGAGGAGACCGTGCAGGGCAAAAGGCAGTCGAGAATGACTATCCTTGAGGTCGCCGATTTTGCAGCCAGGCACGGCCTCACGGAGAAGTCTGCTAAAATTGTTCTGATGATCAACGGCCCGTCCAAAGCGAGGTGCGACCCCGCAGGTGCTGCATTCAAGGTCGCCCTTATTCAGAGAGTAACGAAAAATCTGTCGGATCGCCTGAAGGTCGATTGAGTCCCAATCATAGGCGTTGCGCGATACGCCGATTAGATCTCGCCTGGCAGATGCATAAAAGTGCCATCCAATGGAACCTGCCGACACACTCCAGGTTGAATAGCACCCGATCGGGTGATTTCAACCAAAGGAGATTGTCAGATGGCAGCCACCAACAAAGCAAGCGCCAGCAATAAGGGCCTTGAGGACATGTTCCTCGATGGCCTCAAGGATATTTATTACGCCGAGAAGAAAATTCTGAAAGCCCTGCCAAAGATGACCAAGGGCGCGCAGGACGAGCAGGTTTCCGCCGCCTTTGAAAAACACCGTGTCGAGACCGAGGGTCAGGTGGAGCGACTCGAGCAAGTGTTCGACATCCTGGGTGCCGCCGCCCGCGGCAAGACCTGCCCGGCGATTGACGGCATCATCGAGGAAGGATCGGAGATCCTCGAGGAATACAAGGGTTCGCCCTCGATCGACGCCGGCCTTGTCGGCGCCGCGCAGGCGGTGGAGCATTACGAGATCGCACGTTACGGCACGCTGATCGCCTGGGCGACGTCGCTGGGTAAGAATGACATTGTCAAACTCCTCAACGCCACGCTCGAAGAGGAGAAGGCCACCGATGAGGCCCTGACCTCCCTCGGCGAATCCGGCGTGAACGACAAGGCGGCCGAGCAGCAAAAAGCGGCTTGATCCTTCAGGCCCACGCAACAAGGGTCACGGCCTCGTCGCAACCCTTGCCTTGCGAGATCGAGTTACTCTGTCTAGTCTCTTAAACTTGATCGGTAGTGGCAGTTTCGATGTGCTGGCTGTTGCGGCTGCTGAACACATCGATCATGGCATCATGAGCCTCATCGGAGGCGCTACACAGGGCATCCTGCACGACGGTACGCAAGCCGTAGTCTGCGGCGCCTGACACCGCCGCCTGCCGGTGGCTGCCGAAAAACGGGAACATCACTGTCTTCATGTTGACGGCGAAGGCAACAAGCCACCCACATTCGCGATGCTGACGACGGAGCCCGGGCCTGATATGGCGCCCATACACAATCGCCAGATCGTCGTGTTGCGCCCAGAGGACTGGGCGGCATGGATCCAAGTCACGAAACCCGGCTGATCTGCTGACGGCCCTGCCGGCTGGGTTGGCAATCGAGACCGTTCGGGAAGGGAGCGACGCCGGCGGTCGTCAACCCAAGCGCTAAAGGGGCAAAACAACCGGCCGGCCGGTTCTGAGCCTCGGCATCTGACGACGTAAAGCCCGCATGTGGCGGCTGTCACAGCCGAGGCTTAGGTACGAATTGGGCCTAATATTCAAACGTTGGGGTCTACTTTGCCAGCCGCGCCTTCAACGGCGTCGTCCGTCGGTATTTCTTCATCACGGTGGTAAGATGGCTCTGACTCGAAAATCCGCAGGAATGAGCAATGTCGGGGATCGTCATACGGGTAAGGGCAAGCTGCCTTTCAGCAAAAATTCAGCCGCCGCTCGATCACGTAACGGTGCGGCGGCATTCCAAACGTCTTCGAGAAAGCACGCATGAAGTGATAAGGTGAGAGACCGCAAACCGCGGCCATCTCGGCAAGCGCCAGCTTGCGCGTGAAGTTCTTGTCCAGGAATTCCTGCACGCGACGAGTGCTGCGGACCGAAAGCCCGCCCTTCGTGTTGAGCGTCGGCTGTCGGGCCGAATTGCGACCGAAAATCGACCCGGGGAGGCCATCGTCACTCGGCATTTTTTGGTCTCCTGATACATCGCACTTAAAGTTCCGCCTGAGGGGGCCGTGCGGCTCCCAGCCACAAGGTTCGGCCTGCGGCCACAGCTGCGTTGAAGGATGCCGCCGAAGTCAAGCTCGCGTTGCTCACAGAGTCAGTCCCACGTTGCAAATTCCTGCTCAGAGGTGGAGGCATGGGCTGTGTACAAGATGCGGTCAAGCTGCTGGACCTCACGCTCGGCGGAGAGAAGAGACCGACGCGGCTTTGACGGAACTCGCCGAGGCAGTTGTCGACATCCCGGCTGAAGCGGCCTAAGGAGGCGTTCCCGCCTGTCCGGCGCCATGATGACGCACCGCCGCTGCCCTGCCGAGGGGCACAAGTCGGTTCAGGTCGGCAAGAAACTCCGCCGACAGGGCGTGGTTGTGGAAATTCTTGTTGACCTCCGCGCCTGGGAGGAACGATCATTTCACAACTTGCTTCAGGCCGCGCAACGCTTCCTTCACGTCGGGCCGAGCCTCGCTAGCTTCGGGATAGACCGCATAGGCTGGATAGGTGAATTCCGGGGAGCCTTCCACGACCTCCAACTGGCCTGTCTCGATATAAGGAGCTGCCGCGCCCCTGCGGAAATATCCCATGCCACCGGCGCGCAGGATGTAGCTCAGCCCGAGCGGACCAAGGCCGACCATCAATCCAGGCTCGCCAAAGGCAGAGGAACTGGCATCATGCTGAGCCGCAAACAGCGGCCCCCAGTCGACATAGACATAGTCCTTGGAACCGGCAGCCTCTCCGTCTCTGTCGGTCGTCCGGACCAGGACGAGTTGCTCCTCGACGAGAAGCTCTACCTTGAACCCCGGGAGCAGCTTCGGCGCGTATAGCACCGCGATATCGAGAACCCCCGTCCTGAGCTGTTCGATGAGTTGGTCCGGCACCCCGACCTGTGCGTTGATGGCGATTTCCGGCCTCGCCTTTCGCATCCAAACCAGCCAGTCCAGCAGAAGCGGGTTCCAGAGGCTCAGTTCGCCGCTCAGCGCCACCACGCTCGTCCGCCCCGAAGGGATGGCGAGCTGGTGTCGAGCACGTTCCCATATTTGCACGAAGGACTGGGCGAACCGCTCGAACTCGCGTCCCGCCGGCGTCAGTTGAGCGCCGTTGCGGTTACGGATGAAGAGCTGCCGTCCGAGCTCCTCCTCCAGCGTCCGAATGCGAGCACTTACAGTGGTCTGCGTGA
>NZ_RZRP01000723.1:0-3252 GCF_003997795.1 Mesorhizobium sp. M7A.F.Ca.US.005.03.2.1
GGATAAGCACTCTGGCGAGGCCGGTGGCAACCAGACCGCCGATCACCATCGAGCGCAAAATGGACGAAAGCCGCTTCTTCATGCGGATTGTCCTACACGGCCGGCGTTGCAAACGGGTTAAGTGTCAGTCGAGGCGGAAGCTGCCGGTGCCAGACTTCGCCAAAGATCAGTTGAACCCATCGACCGCTTCATAGCCAATGTCAGGGCTTCAGCGGCTCGGACAGGAAGAAGGCCGCTCCAACCGAAACCAGCTGGAGCGGCCTTGGTCAACAGGCCGGCATTTTATGCCGGACCTTATCAGGTCTTCGGGGCGTCCTTCTTGACGGCCTTCTCAGCAGCCTTCTTGTGCTTCTTGACGGTCTTCTTGACGACCTTCTTCGGAGCAGCCTTGGCCGGAGCAGCAGTCGCCGGAGCGGTGGTCGTCGAAGCAGCCGGAGCAGCGGTCGTGGTGGCGGCGGCGTTGCCGAGAGCCGGCATCGCGAAAGCGAGAGCGACGGCGAGACCGGTTGCGGAGAGGATGGACTTTTTCATGGCTTCGTTTCCTTTTTATGCGGGTCAAGTTTCGGAGCGTTACTGAACCGGGTCGTTCGGCGTCACTCCAAGCAGCTTCAAAGCATTGGCGAGCATCCGGATGCCCTGTGCCTGTTTCTTGGCGGCGCAGTACCGGTTGCCCTTTCTCTGAAGTGCCTTTGCCGCGGTGACCTGCGTTGCCGTGGCATGGGTTTCGAGGGCTTCATCAAATTGGTGGCTGAGATTGGCGCACCGTTCGCTCCGGGTTGTGAGCGTCGCCTTTGCGTCCGATTGTCCGACAGCGGCAGTGACCAGGCAGAAGCCCAGCAACGCACCCAACAAACTGATCGACAACCTTGGCATCGGTTTATCCGTAAACCCGGAGACTAGCGTCGCAGCCGATGACCTGACCGCCACGAGATCAGTTATGCCTTTGAAATTTTTCAGGAGTTTTTCTGAACTGTAGAATTTTGTTTCTGGAGTGTGTCTGAGAAAGCCGGTGTGAACCCCATCATAGCCACTGGCCAACATATGGCCTGAATTCTATCGTGTGGGTTGCGACCGAAGGGCTTGGCAATCAAAGACAGAAGGGCTTGGCAACAATGACAGGGCTGCTGTGAAATCCGATGCACACATACTGATCGTCGACGACGACAAGGGCATCCGCGACCTGCTGCAGGAATTCTTCCAGAAGCGGGGCCTGCACACCTCGGTTGCCGCCGACGGCATCGAGATGGAGACCATCCTGCGGCGCGTCCAGGTGGACCTCATCGTCCTCGACGTGATGCTGCCCGGCAAAAGCGGGCTGGAGCTGTGCCGCGACCTGCGCGCCCAGTATTCGACGCCGATCATCATGCTGACCGCCGTCACCGAGACGACCGACCGCGTCGTCGGCCTGGAAATGGGCGCCGACGACTATGTGCCCAAGCCCTTCGACCCGCGCGAGCTTTTGGCGCGCATCCGGGCCGTGCTCAGGCGCAATGGCGCCGCCGAGCCGAAGCGCGCCACCACCAAGCAGATCTACCGCTTCGCCGGCTGGACGATGGACTGTGCCCGGCGCCGGCTGATCGCACCCGACGATGTCAGGGTCGAGCTGACCATGGCCGAATTCAACCTGCTGCAGACCTTCGTCAAGAGTGCGCAGCGTGTGCTGACCCGCGACCAACTCATCGAATTGTCCGGCGGCGACAGCGACTATTCCTTCGACCGCAGCATCGACATCCTGGTCAGCCGGTTGCGGCGCAAGATGGAGGACGACCCGAAGACGCCCAAGCTGATCCTGACCGTACGCAGCGGCGGCTACCAGTTCCTGCCCGAGACGACCTCCGAATGAGACGTTTCCTGCCGCAGACCTTGCCTGTCTGGGTGCTGCTGATCGTCATTGCCGGCCTGCTGATCAGCCAGGTCGCGACCCTCTACATCGTCTCGCGCGACCGCGCTGCCGCCAACGACGTCGTCGACCTCTACCGGCTCAACGACCGTGCCTTCTCGCTGGTGCAGCTCATGCATGACGCCAGTCCGGACGAGCGCAAGGCGACGGCGACCGGCCTGTTCAACTCCACCTACGCGCTCACCGTTTCGGACACGCCGGCGGTCACTTCGTCGATCGCCGGCGACGACGAACTGGCCGAACTCGAAGACATCCTCGTCGGCCGGCTGTCCAAATTCGGCATCACCGATGCACGCGTGCGCCGCGATCCGGCGACGCGCGAGGCCGACGACGCGGACGGCACGACGCCAGGACCCGACATCGGCCAGGTCGAGCGCGACCTTCTGGTGCTGGCCGCCGACTTCGCCCAGAGCGACAAGCTGACGGCATCGCTGCGCTTCGCCGACGGCCAATGGCTGAATTTCACCGAACCGATCACGCCCGTCGGCCCGATCCTGAGCTTCGACAGCCTGCCGCTCTATTCGCTGATCGCAGGGCTGGTGGTGATCATGTCGATCTGGTCACTGCGCCGGCTGACGGCGCCCTACCGGATGATGGAAACCGCCGTGAACCGGATCGGCAAGGATCTGAAGAGCCCGCCGATCGCCGAGAGCGGCAGCCGCGAGGTGCGTGCCGCCGCCAAGGCGATCAATGCCATGCAGGCGAGATTGCGCGAATATGTCGAGGACCGCGAACATCTGGCGGCGGCACTGGCGCATGACCTGCGCACGCCGATGACCAGGATGCGCCTGCGCCTGGAGCTGTTGCGCAAATCGGCGGTCCGCGAGGCGCTGGCCCACGATCTCGCCGATGTCGAGAGCATTGCCAGTTCGGTGATCGACTTTGCCACCTTCGAAGTGACCGAGGAAAAGAACGAACGCATCGATTTCTGGTCGCTCGTGGAATCGATCGCCGACGGCTATGACGACGTATCGTTCGACGACGAGACCCGTTCGCGCGGGCTGATCTGCATGGCGCGGCCGGTCGCGCTCAAGCGCTGCGTCACCAATCTGGTGCAGAACGCGGTCACCTACGGCAAGAAGGCGCATCTTTCGCTGCGCCGGTCGGAGGACATGATCCTGCTCACCATCCGCGATGAAGGGCCTGGCATACCGCAGGCGCAGATCGACGCCGTGTTCGGCTCGTTCGTGCGCCTCGAACAATCGCGCAACCGCCAGACCGGCGGTCTTGGCCTCGGCCTGACCATTGCCCGCAACATCGCGCGCGCCGCAGGTGGCGAGATCCGCCTGTCCAACAATCCCGGCGGCGGCCTGCTGACCCAACTGCGCCTGCCGCTGGCGGCATAAAAACAA
>NZ_RZRP01000724.1:0-3247 GCF_003997795.1 Mesorhizobium sp. M7A.F.Ca.US.005.03.2.1
GTGCGGGCGATCTCACCTTCCAGCGCGCGCACGCGGGTGATCTGCTGCATGAACGAGGTGAGGCCGAGCGAGCCGACATTGTCGAACAATTCGTAGCCGGCATTGGCGCTGGTCGGCAGGCCCTTTTCGGCAAGCAGCATGCGCGCCTGGGCGGTGGTGCCGGCCGGCACCAGAACCGAGGTTCCGTCGGCGCCGACATCGAAGCCGATGCCGGCTTCGCCGAGCACCAGGCCGATCTGGTTCACGTCGGCGCGGTCGAGTCCGACATAGAGCGTGTCGTAGGCGGGGCGGTTGAGATAGACCGAGGCGATGCCGATGACGCCCATCACCAGAACGGCGATGCCCGCCAGCATGGCGAGGCGCTTCACGCCAAACCCGCGGAGATTCGAGATGATGCTCTGGATCTGTTCCGGCACGGTTCAACGACTCCCAGCATGATTGTCCGCCGGAACTCTAGTCTTCGAAGCTTGTGCGAAAATGAAATCGGGCCGCGCTTGCGGCGCGGCCCGTCAATCGGAGTGCGAAAAGGAGGCGCCGGTGGCGCCCGCGATTAGTTCTTGAACAGCGACAGGATCGACTGCGAGGAGCTGTTGGCAATCGACAGTGCCTGGATGCCGAGCTGCTGCTGCACCTGCAGGGCCTGGAGGCGGGTCGATTCCTTGTTCATGTCGGCGTCGACGAGCTGGCCGACGCCGCGGTCGATGGAGTCCATCAGGCTCTGTGTGAAGGTCTTCTGCAGGTCGATCGAGCTCTTGGCCGAACCGATGATGGTGGCGGAATCAGTCAACTGGGCCATGACCTTGTCCATCATGGTGACCATCTGGGTGATGATGCCGTCGGTCACCCCTGGGGCCGTGATGTCGAGGTTGTAGGCGGAAATATTGTCGACCTTGGTGACCGCTCCCGCCGCCGTCTGGCCGGCAGTGTTCGCGGCGATATCCGTTCCTCCGCCCGCGATCACGCCAGCATAGGCGTTGTCATACAGGGTCTGGGCGGCGCCCGTGGAATAGATGGAGGTCTGGCGATCGAGGACGCCCTGGTTCTTGACTTCGGCGGCAAGGCCGTAGTCGAAAAGCTTGGTGCCCTCGACATTGATGTTGATCGTTCCGATCGAGACAGCGCCGGATGAAGAGCGATTGAATGAGGACACGATCTGCGAGTCGGGCTGGACGCCATCATTGGCGGACGTGACCTGCTTGGAGGTCACCGCGAGGAAATTCGAGCCGGAGAAGGTGGCCGCATCGGCAAAGGACTTCATCTGCGTTTGAAGCGCCTTGATCTCGGTCTGGGTCTTCGCCTTGGCGGCATCCGTCTGGCCGACCATGGACAACACCTTGGTCTTGATCTGGCCGATCGTCGTCAGCACGTTGGTGATGCCGGTGTAGGCGGCATCGACTTTCGAGGCGCCGAGGCCGAGTGCATCCTGCACCGTCGACAGGGCCGAATTGTCCGAGCGCATGGTGGTGGCGATCGACCAATAGGCGGCGTTGTCCGAAGCCTGCGAGACCCGATAGCCGGTCGATATGCGGGCCTGTGTCTGTTCGAGCGACTTGTTGGTGGCGCTGAGGCTTTGAAGTGCGGTTAACGCCGAGGCGTTGGTCATGATGCTCGCCAAGAAAGTCGCTCCTTCTCAAAAGCCGACATGCTCAGACATGCCGGATGGGCCTGTTCAACGATTGGCATCGTGCCGGTCGGACCGATTCGCCAACTGTCGTAAGCTATTGGTTAACCATAACTAGCGCGGCATGGTTAACAGCCTGTTAAAAGCTGGCTTTTGAGAGTTAAGGATCGAGGATTGTGCGGGGCTGGAGCAAACGCAAATAGGGCCGCGCTTTTGGCGCGGCCCGAATTTCTAGTGCGAACTGTGGTTGAGCGGAGGCGATCAGCCGCGGAAGAGCGACAGGATCGACTGCGAGGAACCGTTGGCGATCGACAGCGCCTGCACGCCGAGCTGCTGCTGGACCTGCAGGGCCTGCAGACGGGTCGATTCCTTGTTCATGTCGGCATCGACGAGCTGGCCGACGCCGCGGTCGATGGAGTCCATCAGGTCCGAGGTGAAGGTCTTCTGCAGGTCGATACTGCTCTTGGCGGCGCCGAGCGTGGTGGCCGAGTTGGTCATATCGGCGAGCGCGGAGTCGATGACGGTCAGCATCTGCTTGATCTGCGAATCGCTGGCAGCCGTGCCACCCGAGAAGATGGAAAGCGAGGCGGCCGAATAGGTGTCGGTGGCCAGTGCAGCCGCCCCTAGAGCTGTCTGCGTGCCGGAGACCGCTGCGGCCACACTGCCGTCGCTGCCGAGGCGGTACGTGTCAAGGATGCCCTTCGCGAGGCCCGAGGTGGTACCAGCTTCATAGAGCTTGATGCTTTCCACCTTGACGTCGATGGTCGAGATCGAAGATGCGCCGGCCGCGTCACGGTTGAAGGCCGAAAGGATCTTCACATCGGCAGCCGTCGTGGCTGTTGAGCCGCTGTCTACGGACAGCATGTTGGTGCCGGAGAAGGTGGCGCCGTCGGCGTAGGACTTCATCTGCGCCTGAAGAGCGGTGATTTCGGTCTGGGTCTTTTCCTTCGAGGCGTCCGTCTGGCCGTAGGAAGCCAGCAGCTTTGCCTTGATCTGGTTGATGGTGGAGATCGCGCTGTTCATGCCGGTATAGGCGGTGTCGACCTTCGAGGCGCCGAGGCCGAGAGCGTCCGAAACGGTGGACATTGCCTGGTTGTCGGAGCGCATCGTGGTGGCGATCGACCAGTAAGCGGCGTTGTCCGAGGCCTGCGAGACGCGATAACCGGTCGAGATGCGGGCCTGGGTGTCCTGGAGGGATTTGCTGGTGGCGTTAAGGCTCTGCAGAGCCGTCAACGCGGCGGAGTTCGTCATGATGCTGGACATGGTACTCGTACCTTGGTTTTTACAGGTGTTTTTTTGACATACCGGGCCTCCCGGTATGACGGTGCGGCATCATGCCAATGATCTCTGAAATCGATCACCCGCCATCTGCGAGCGAATATGCGGGCAAGTCCCTACCAAAGGGCTAAACCGGACGGTTAATCGAAAATATATTGCTGGAATTTCGAGCCGGCGCGGCAGTGTCAGTTGAAGGAGCGCACCAGGCTGCCGACAAGCAGGTTCCAGCCGTCGATCAGGACGAAGAACAGGATCTTGAACGGCAGCGACACCACCGTGGGCGGCAGCATCATCATGCCCATCGCCATCGTGATGGTGGCGACGATCAGGTCGATGACCAGGAACGGC
>NZ_RZRP01000725.1:0-3244 GCF_003997795.1 Mesorhizobium sp. M7A.F.Ca.US.005.03.2.1
GCAGGAGATGACTTCGGTTGAGCTTGGTCGCGATTTCGACATGCAGGCCAAGTCTGCGCCAGGCTTTCTCAACGAGGCCGGTTTCGGGCACGGCGCGGACGAAATTACCACCCAGGCCGACAAAGCCTTTCACCGAGCCGGCGATGACGCCTTCGCAAGTCTCGACCGTATCGAGGCCCTTCTCGCGCGGGGGCTCGAATGCATAGAACTCGGCGAATTTGTCGAGCGGAACGAGTTCAGGTTTTTCGGATATGCCGACGGTGCGCTGGCCCTGGACGTTGGAATGACCCCGCAGGGGCGAAATGCCGGCGCCGGGTTTTCCCATATTGCCCCGCATCAGCAGCAGATTGCACAACATCTGCACGTTTTCGGTGCCATGCCTGTGCTGTGTCAGACCCATGCCATAGTTGCCGATCACCGCATTGGACCGGCTGTAGACTTCGGCGACATGCTCCAGATCCGGTCGCGCAATGCCCGACCGGGCGACGATGTCATCCCACGCGGCAGCGCGCAGATAGGCCTCGAATTCGGCGAAACCATGCGTATGTTCCGCGATAAACCCGATATCGAGGATACGCGAGCTTCCCTGCTCGCGGGCCGCATCGTCGAGCGCGAGCACAGCCTTGGCGATGCCGGTCATGGCGGCGATATCGCCGCCGCCGCGGACCTGGAAGAAGTCGCTGGACATTTTCGTGCCGGGCCCCGGCGACAGCATGTCAACGGGATTCTGCGGGTTCTTGAAGCGCTTGAGCCCTCGCTCCGGCAAGGGGTTGAAGGTGAACACCGGCACATTGCGTTCACGGGCCTCCTGCAGCGGGTGCAACAGCCGCGGCGCCGTCACCCCGGTGTTGTGGCCGAAGAAGAACATCATGTCGCATTGCGAAAAGTCTTCGAGTTGTACGGTTCCAACCGGCGAGCCGATTGATCTGGGAAGCCCGACCGAGGTCGATTCGTGACACATGTTGGAAGAATCGGGCAGGTTCGACGAACCGTAGATGCGCGCGAACAGCTGATACATGAAGGAAGCCTCCAAAGAGGCCCGGCCGGACGTATAGAAAACCACCGATTTCGGATCGAGGCGCCGAAGTTCCATGCCGATCTCGGCGAAGGCTTCATTCCAGGACACCGGCTCGTAGCGGTCGGTGACGGCATTGTAGCGCAACGGATCGGTCAGTCGGCCCTGCTTTTCCAGCTCGCAATCCGGCCAATCGAGCAGTTCGGTGACGGAATGTCGTGCAAAGAAATCGGGGCCGCAGCGCAGCTTCGTCTGATCCCACAGCGTGGCCTTGGCGCCATTTTCGCAAAACTCGAAAGGCCGCGGCTCTGCCGGCTTGGCCCATGAGCATGAAACGCACATATAGCCGTCTGCCTTGTTCTGCTTGAGCAGAGTGCTCCATATCCCAGACATCAGAAGGCCTTCGCCATAGGCTTTACGGATCAAGGAAGACAGGGATCCCCAGCCGCCCGTCGGGTGGTCGTATTTCTTGATTTCGACATGATCGGTAACGGCAGGTTTCATGGCAGAACCTCGCAAGTGCGACTACCAAACCTCGCCGCTCGTTGATTGTTCCCCGCTGCCGGGATGGGAACGTCGCTGGTTCAATCCAATCCCGCCAATCCCGGATCGCCCCACCGCTGGAGGCCAGGCCGGCAAGCGCCAGACCCGGTCCTCACTGAGGGCGCTTGCCTGTGGAACTATTTCCGTCATGGGCTGTTCGGCGATGGAAGGAGCCGCAAATGGAGCGACGCAACGCAATAATCTCGCTGGTGATAGCGGCGGTCATCATTGTCGGTTTCGTCGTCGGCTTTTTCTACGTTGACATGGGATGGCAGACCTCGCCGCTGAAACGCGCGCCGGAGCAGAACCAGGGCGGCAATGCCCCGGCGGATACCGCCCCGGCTGCCGGCGTCCAGAAAAATCCCAGGGAAAACACGGAAATGCCGGGGCAACAGTGATCGATGGCTGGCAGCAACAGGGGAGGGTGACCTGGCCGTGACGCTGTCGAACTGAGATCAACACAGCACCGATCTGGAGTGCGGATGATGGGCATCCTTTCCGACCTCGACAAGAAGCTGACGGACAATATGTACGAGCATGGCAGCGAACTCACCGATGCGGTTTCGGATCTGCCGGAAGCAGTTGTGGAAGCGGTCGAGCGGCTGATGTTTTTCATCCAGCCCGACGCGCGCGACACAGTCAGAAGTCAGGTTCTCGGCCTCATTCACGAATACGGAATCCAAGACGCTTCGAGCGGGGATCGCCCCGATTGACGTTCAGCACCCCACTAGCAATCGAAACCCGATTGAGACCGCCTCGTGCTCCGGATCGGGAGCCGCGGTTGTTGACGGACTCGTCGAGCGCTCTAGATCAGATTCACGCCGGCCGCGGTTTGTTGCGTCGGGGAGACTATTCTGTGGCGCACCAAACGCCTGATTTGATCGTTAGCCGCCGCTATCTCAGGCTTGACTGCTTGTGCCTGCTTTTGCTGATGCTCTCGGCATGCTCATCTTCCGATCAGATCGAGCAGCAATCACGAACCGTGGCGTCCGCATCGCAGACCGTGTTGATGGCGCTGGACGCCTGGGCGGCAGGGGCGGCGCCGACCGCATACACGGTGGACACGCTGCAATCGATCGGCAAGACGCTTGCCGATGTCGGGGCGCAAATCCGGTCCGCCGAAATCAGTGAACCCACCGAGCAAGCTTCTCTGACAAAAGCAGTCAATGATTTGTCGGTCGGGGTGACGCGTGCCGAGGCCGGACTGCAGGCAGATGACCGGCTGGAAGTCCAAGACGCGCAACAGGATTTACGGCTGGCGTCGCGTGCGCTCGCTACCGCCTACGCCAAGTATTTCGCGCCGAAGCCATGAAAAAGCTCATGGAAATATCCCTCGGCGTCGTCACCAGCGTCGGCGGCTTCCTCGAAGTTGGGTCCATGGCGACGGCGGCGCAGGCAGGCGCGATGTTTGGCTTCCAGTTGATCTGGGCGGTGGTGCTTGGCACCGTCTGCATCATCTTCCTTGTCGAAATGTCCGGCCGGTTCGCGGCCGTGAGCCATCACACGATCTCCGACGGCATCCGCGAAAGGTTCGGTTTCAACGTCTTTCTATGGCCGTTGCTTGCCGCCTTGCTGGTCAATTTCCTGGTGCTGTCCGCAGAGATCGGCGGCGTTGCCATCGCGCTCGAACTTGCCACGGGCATAGGCTTCCAGTGGTGGGCACTGCCGGTGGCTTTGCTGGCGTGG
>NZ_RZRP01000726.1:0-3243 GCF_003997795.1 Mesorhizobium sp. M7A.F.Ca.US.005.03.2.1
GTCTATGACACCGCCAACCGGCTGGTCAGCCAGACCGACGCCAGGGGCACGGTCACCACGCTCGCCTACGACCAGATGGACCGGCTGACCCTGAAGACGGCAACCGCGCCTGGCGGCAGCCCGGTGACGCTGACCCAAAACACCTATGACCAGGCGGCGTCAGGCTATTACAACATCGGCCAAGTGACCCGCTCGGAAAACGCCGCCGCCGTCCAGCTCTACAATTATGACGGTCTCGGCAAAATCGCCCGTCAGGATGCCACGATCGCGGGGATCACCCATACTACGTTCAACGTTCACGACGGCTCCGGCCAAACGCTTCGCAACCAGTACTTTCCAGTGCAGCTCGACTTCGGCACGCCGATAGCGCACTTGCAATACACCGCCGGCAAAAAGCTCTATTCGGCGCCCGGCTTCATCACCTCGACGATCTACGAGGCTGATGGCCAGACCAAGGAGATCACCTACGCCAATGGCGTAAAAACGTCCTTCACCTACTCGCCGACGCGGCGCTGGCTGACGCGGATAACCACCACGCTCGGCGCCGGGACAGTAATGGATCGCCAGTTTACCCGTGACAGCCTCGGCCGAATTACCGACATCGCTGGAACCTCGGCCACGGGTCCGAACAGCTGGCACTATGTCTATGACAATGCCGACCGGCTGATCTCTGCCGACAATCTCGGCGACAACACGCTGGACGAAACCTTCGTCTATGCCGCCAACGACAACATGATTTCGCGCACGCGTGTGGCCGGCACTTATGTCTATCCCTCGGCGAACGCTGCTCGTCCGCATGCGCCTATCACGGTCGGCGCCAATGCGATGGCCTATGACGCCAATGGCAATCTGACCTCCGACGGCAGCCGCACGCTGGTCTGGGACGAGGCCAACCGGCTGAAAACGGTCACGCGCGCCTCCAGCACCGTCAATCTCGCCTATGGACCGGACGGGGCGCGAGCGAAAAAATCATCGAGCTTCGCCACGACGCTTTATCCCGACGCCAATGTCGAGATCAATCCGGCGATACCGGGTGGAGAAATCTACACCCGCTATCCGCATCCCGACATCAAGGTCGTCGGCACGACCAAATACTTCCTGCACCGCGAACACCTCGCCTCGGTGCGCATGGTCACCGACATGTCGGGCAACACCGTCGAAAGCAACAGCTACGCCACCTATGGCGAAAGCCTCAACACCGGCTTCCAGACGCAGAAGAACTACATCGGCGAACGCTTCGATCCCGAGACCGGCCTGCTGTATCTCAATGCACGATACATGGATCCGGTGCTGGGGAGGTTCATTTCGCCGGATGATTGGGATCCGACCAAGGAAGGTGTTGGCACCAACCGATATGCTTATGCTCAGAATGATCCGGTAAACAAGAGTGACGCCAATGGGCATGCCGATTTACAGGGTATCGCTAGAAGCTACATCAACCGGGAAGTCGGAACCCAAGTACAAGCCCTCGCCGACGTCGAGCAAGATGCCGCGAAAGGCGCGGCAATTGGAGGCATTGCCGCGTTAGGTGTTGGAGCTGTTGTCGCAGCGCCGGAAGCAGCGGCAGCTGTAAGTGCTGCCTTTCCTGAAGCGGCAATGTTTGCCACCGAAATGGTCGCCGCAGAGACAGGGCTGATTGCTCCGGCTGGCGCAGTTGGGGCAGTGGCGCTATCCAGGTCGGAAGCTATGAAAAAGGCCTTGGATACAGTAACAGAAAAATTAAGCTCCTCTCAGTTGTCAAGCTTTAAAAACTACATGGGTAAAGTGCCGAGCAATTCAACTGAGAATGTTTCCATATCTGTCCAAAAAGGCACTGCAACTTTTACAACCGTTTCACCTGGGAAGGTTCCCGGTTCCTATGCCACGTATGAGAAGGTGGTCGACATGAACGGAAAAACCCTAAGTTACAGCAAGAAAGTGTTCGACCCGCTTGGGGGGCTAGTTTCCAACAAAGATAAGCTATCGAAGGCTGACAGTCCTAAGTCCGGAAGCGGCGGTAGCGGATCTGACAAAGGGTCAGCGGTTAGCGTCAACGATCACGAGGTCAGCAAATGATCAACGAAGATAGGATAAAGGCGGTAAAATCTTTGATAGGATTGGAGAAACCAATAGATTCATGTATAAATGCCTTAAATACTTTTTCTTGGGATTATGATGGAGATCCTGTTATTTTAAATCGAACAGATGTTGAGAGCGTTATGAAGAGATTTCTAGATGGAAATTTGAGCAAAACTGATCTAGAAGCATGGGCAGACGCAATAGAACTTCGAGACGATATAGCATTTTATGGATCAGATGCCAATTGGATAAAGATGGTTATTACAACCCTATCGACACCGCCGCTATATGGTCCGATCACAAGAGAGAGTGTCGAGCAACTTCTCGGATTGCAGTGACAGTGTCCTTTTACCATCTTCGCCCGGCCGTCATTGTGTGTAAATTGATCACATGGCTCGCCTTGCCCGCATTATCGTTCCCGGGCTGCCACACCATGTGAAGCAACGAGGTGACGGGTAAAAGCTCAAAACCCCGCCTGATCGCGAAACAGCTCCGCATTGTCCAGCTTCGAAACGTCGATCACCGCTTGCGTGCGGCTGTAGACATTGAGCTTGCGCAGAATCTCCGAGACGTGCGCCTTCACCGTGGGAATTACGGTGACAGTGCACCTTTTGCCCCGTTTGCTCGAATTACGGTGACAGTGCACTTTTTACCCTATTCGCCGGCATCGCCGCGTATAAACTGACCGCATGGCCCGCCTCGCCCGCATTGTCGTTCCCGGTCTGCCGCACCACGTAACGCAGCGTGGCAACGGGCGCGCCAAGGTGTTTTTCACGTCCGAAGACTACGCGCTCTACAAGGACCTGCTGGTCGAGTATTGCCGTGCCGCCGATGTCGGCATCTGGGCGTGGTGCCTGATGCCGAACCATGTGCACCTGATCCTGACGCCGGCTGACCCGGATGGCCTGCGTCGTGCGCTTGCCAAGGTGCACCGTGCCTATGCCGGGGTCATCCACCGCGGCAAAAGAAAACCGGGCATTTCTGGCAAGGCCGCTTCGGAGCGGTGGCGATGGACGAGGATCATCTCCTGTCGGCGGTACGTTATGTCGGGCTGAATCCCGTGCGCGCCGGACTGGCAAAGCAGGCGGCGGATTGGCCCTGGTCAAGCGCTCGGGCACATCTGACAGGTGAACCCGATGACGTCACGGATTTGCGGCCGATGAAGGACCGGTTGCCGTCGTCGGC
>NZ_RZRP01000727.1:0-3235 GCF_003997795.1 Mesorhizobium sp. M7A.F.Ca.US.005.03.2.1
GAACAGTACGGTATCGGAGCCGGCGCCGGATGAGATGGCGAAACGAAGTTGCCACCAGCCGCTCATGGTGAATTTCAGCCCCTCGATGCGGTAACGGCCTTCGCCCAGGTAATCGGTGACCTGCGGGCTGGTCGGCAGGCCGTGATTGTGTTGCGGCATGCCGCCGGAGATGGCGATCGCGGCGCGCTCCACCGAAGCCCCTGTCTTTGTCTTCAGGGTCAGCAGCCAGGATTCCAGTTCGCCCTGCCGCACCACGCCCCGTTCCGGCACGAAACTCGCCACGTACAGCCCGTTGTCGGTTTTCTTCGTCCGCGCGACATCCGGGCCGGCTGGCAGCGACGAACGCGGCGCCGCCAGGAAGACGACCGCGAGAATGCCGACCAGCAAGGCAGCCAGACCAAGACCCGCCAGAAGATAACGCCATATCGATGCCAAACCGGTTCCTCTTCTGCAGACAACGCTCTGCCGAACGGATCGCATCCCGCCAGCCTGTGGGAAAACGCTGTGGCGGAAAAAACCCTGCTTGCCAAGCATGGCGCTGCCGATGGCAAAAAGCTACAGCACCGGGAAGCACTGGAGGATTGTAGATGGCGGGAACCGGCGTCGCCTCGATCGGCGAATGCATGCTCGAACTGTCGGGCCAGACCGGACCGAACTGGCGCATGGGCTTTGCCGGCGACACGTTCAACACGCTGTGGGCGCTGCACGCGCTGAGCACTGAGCGGCCGGCAACCTATGTCTCGGCCTTCGGCGACGATCCGTTCTCGCAAGCCCAGATCGATTTCTTAGGCCAGAACGGCATCGGCATCGGCTCCAGCCCGATCATAGCGGGCGCACGGCCTGGCCTCTATGCCATCACGCTGACCGGGGCCGAGCGTTCCTTCACCTACTGGCGCGGCGACGCCGCCGCGCGGCAGCTCGCCTCAGACCCGGTTGCATTGTCGAAAAACCTGGTAAATCAGGCGCTTGTCTATTTTTCCGGAATCACTTTGGCAATTCTGGATGAGGCCGCGCGCGCCGTATTGCTGGCGGCCGTCGCCAAGGCGCGCTCGGCCGGTTCACTTGTCGCCTTCGATCCCAACTACCGGCCGCGGCTTTGGCGCAATCGCGAGGATGCACAGGCAGCGATCGTCGAAGCCCTTGCCGCCACCGACATCGCATTGCCGACTTTCCCCGACGAGCAGATGCTGTTTGGCGATGCAACACCGCAAGCGACCGCAAAGCGACTCAGGCAACTGGTTAGCGAGGTCGTCGTCAAGAACGGCGAGCAGCCCGCCCTGATTGCCCAAGGAGAAACACTACGCGAAGTCCCGGCGATCCATGTCGCCGCCCCCGCCGATACGACCGGCGCCGGCGATTCGTTCAACGGCGGCTATCTTGCGGCTCGTCTTGCCGGCCACGACCCGCAGGAAGCCGCGCGCCGTGCGCATCGTGTCGCCGCCGCCGTGGTGCAAGTGCGCGGCGCGCTGGCGCCGTTCGAGACGCTGCGGGCGGCTTTCGAAGGCTAAGGTCGGAAAAACTAGGGCAGGCGGAACCTGTATTCCGTGACGTGGTGGTAGATCGCGCCCGGCCACAGCGTTGCTTGCGGGAAATAAGGCCGGTTCGGCGCGTCCGGCCAAATCTGCGGCTCCAGGCAGAAGCCGCAAAAGGCCTTGTAGTTCCGCCCTTCCAGCCCGGTGCGCGGCGTCACATACTGGCCGGTATAGAGCTGGACGCCGGGCTCGGTGGTCCAGACCTCCATCTCGACACCGGAACTGGCGCCTTGCGTCCATGCCGCCTGCTTGAGCGGCCCGCGTGCCGAAGCAAGGCAGAAATTCTGGTCGTAGGGCAGTTGATCACCCTCGGTTTCCATGCGCAGCGGCCGCGCCTGGCGGAAATCGAATGGCGTGCCGTCAACCGGCTTGACCACGCCTGTGGGGATCATGTCGCCATCGACCGGCAGGTAGGCGCCGGCATTCAGCATCATCCTGTGGTCGAGAATGTCGCCTGCGCCGCCATCATCCAGGTTGAAATAGGAATGCTGGGTGAGATTGCACAGCGTCGGCTCCTCGCAGGTGGCGGTCAGCTCGACGCTGAGCGTGCCGGGGATCTTCAGCCGGTAGGTGCAGGTGACGTCGAGCGCGCCGGGAAAACCCATCGTGCCGTCGGGATCGTGCAGCGTCAGCGTGACGAAATCCCTGCCATGCAAGGAAACCGTCCACGCCCGGTGGGAGTAACCTTGCGAGCCGCCATGCAGCGTATGCTTGTCGAGGAAGTTTTGCTCGGTCTGGTAGCGGCTGCCGCCAATGGTGAAGCGGCCGTCGCGGATGCGGTTGGCATAGCGGCCGACGACCGCACCGAAGAAGGCCGTATCCGTCTCGTAGCCTTCCAGACTGTCATAGCCGAGCACCAGCGGAGCATCGTGCCCGGTCAGGCGCAAATCCTGGATGATCGCGCCCAGACCGATGATGTTGGCTGTGATGCCGCCGCCCCTGATCGTGAAGCGACGCACCTGCTCGCCAGCCTGCGTCGTGCCGAAAACCTCGCCGTCCTTCATCGCCATGCCCGTAAATGCCAGTTGATCCAGAAGACTTCGGCTGGTTTTTCCATGAGAGATGGGCAGGCCATCGGCCTCCCCATCCCAGGGATAGCCTATCAGAGGCCGAGGCCGCCGATGCAGACATATTTGGTGTCGAGATAATCCTCGATGCCCTGATGCCCGCCTTCCTTGCCGAGGCCGGATTCCTTGACGCCGCCGAACGGCGCCTCCGGCGTGGTGATGAGGCCTTCATTGACCCCGACCATGCCGTATTTCAGCCCTTCCATCACTCGGAAGGCGCGGCCGAGGTCACCGGTGTAGAAGTAGCAGGCAAGGCCGAATTCGGTGTCGTTGGCGAGGGCGACGGCTTCCTCTTCGGTCTCGAACTTGAACACCGGTGCGACCGGGCCAAAGATCTCTTCCTTCATGAAGCGCATCTTGGGTGTCGCGTTGGCGATGACCGTCGGCTGGAAGAACGAACCGCCGAGCGCATGGCGCTTGCCGCCGGCAACGATCTTGCCGCCCTTTGATGTGGCGTCGGCGATCAGTTCCTCGACCTTCTCGACCGCCTTCTCGTCGATCAGCGGCCCCTGCTGCACGCCGTCCTCGAGGCCGGAGCCGACCTTCAGCGCGTTGCTGGCGGCAGCGAGCTTCTCGACGAACTTGTCATAGACACCTGCCTGGACAAGGAAGCGGTTGGTGCAAACGCAGGTCTGG
>NZ_RZRP01000728.1:0-3233 GCF_003997795.1 Mesorhizobium sp. M7A.F.Ca.US.005.03.2.1
AGATGAAAGCGCGGGCGATCGCCCAGCAGGATCCGGCGGTGCAGCGGGCGAACGGCGTCCTGACCGTTCATATGGGGCCGACAGAGATCGTCGCCGGGCTCAGCATCGAGTTCGAGGACCAATTGACGGCGCCCGAGATCGAAGCTTGCGTCGAGCGCCTGGAGGCGCAGTTGAAGAAGGAAATGCCGGAGATCACACGGCTGTTCGTCAAGCCGCAGACGTCAGGCACCTGGGAGCAGCGGCGCAGGCTGATCGATTCCGCATCCGATCCTGCCCTGGACTAAAACCGTGCCATTGCCTCACGGCCTTGCGCCGCTAGATTGAAGGGGCTTTGGAGGAACGAAGATGAGAATAGACGGCGGCTGTCATTGTGGCGCCATCACCTACGAGGCGGAGGTCGATCCGGAAAAGACCACGATCTGCCACTGCACGGATTGCCAGCAACTGACCGGCACGGCTTTTCGCCTTACGGTTCCGGCGCCGGAAAGCAACTATCGCATCACCAAGGGCACGCCGAAAATCTACATCAAGATCGTGGCGAGCGGCGCCAAGCGCACCCAGGCCTTTTGCGCCGACTGCGGTTCGCATCTTTACGCCACGTCTGTCGGAGATGGTCCGAAGGTCTATGGAATTCGCGTGGGGACCGCGCGGCAGCGCCAGGATTTGATCCCGACACAGCAGAAATGGCACCGCTCGGCGCTGCACTGGCTGCCTGAATTTCAGGGCATGACCACGTTGGAGGAGCAGTAGCACCGGTCCGGCACCGCGGCTCAATCGTCGCCTTCGACGACCCTCAGCCTGAGCTGCCCGGTTTTCGAATCGGCAACGCGCGCGCCGGTATCGACCTTGGCGGCGGGCCCCCGTGACGCGGCGTCTACGGCGGCATCGCCGTCGGGCTGCGCGCCGAATTCCAGCGCCTCGATCTTCTGGCCGCGCTTGGTGACCTTCGACGTCGAAACCAGTATGTCGTCGATATCCTTGGCCGACTGGCCGAAATGCACCTGCAGCTTGCGCACCCGCTCATCGACACGTGCAACATCCTCCATCAGCCGGATGACCTCGCCCTGGATCAGGTGCGCCTGTTCGCGCATGCGGGCATCCTTGAGGATCGCCTGGATGACCTGGATCGACAGCATCAGCAGCGACGGCGAGACGATGACGACGCGCGCACGGTGCGCCTTGTGCACGATCGCCTCGAAATTCTCGTGGATCTCGGCGAACACCGATTCCGACGGCACGAACATGAAGGCAGTGTCCTGCGTCTCGCCCTGGATCAGGTATTTTTCCGAGATATCGCGGACATGGATCTCGATGTCGCGGCGGAAGGCCTGCGAAGCTGCCTTCTGCAGATCGGCGCCATCGGCGGCGCGGATGGCGTTCCAGGCCTCCAGCGGAAATTTTGCATCGATGGCCAGCGACGGCGCGCCATTCGGCATCTTCACCAGGCAGTCGGGCCGGCTGCCGTTCGACAGCGTCGCCTGGAACTCATAGGCGCCGTGCGGCAGGCCGTCGGCAACGATCGCCTCCATGCGCGACTGGCCGAACGCGCCGCGCGTCTGCTTGTTCGAGAGGATCGCCTGCAATTGCACGACCTGGCCGGCGAGCGACTGGATGTTGCCTTGCGCGACGTCGATGATCGCCAGCCGTTCCTGCAATTTGGCCAGGCTCTCATGCGTGGATTTGGTCTGCTCGGTCATGGTCTGGCCGAGCCGGCCGGTCATGGCGTCGAGGCGTTGGCCGATCGATTGCGTCAGCTCCGCCTGCCGTGCGCCGAACACTTCCGCAATGGCGCCCATGCGGCCCTGCATTTCGGCCTGGCTTTGCAGAATGCCGGCCATCCGCACTTCCGCATCGCGGGCATGATCGGCGGCTTCCGCGGCCGCCACGGCGCGCGCCTTGGCCGACCGCCACAACGCAATGACCAGCGCCACGAACAGGGCCAGAAACAGCAAAACGCCGAAGGCCAGCGCATGGCCGAGCGTGATCGTTGTGGCGCCAAGCCGGGCGACAGGCTCCGAAAGGATGGTGCTCAAATCATTCATGTGGACAGCATAGACGATTCGCCGCGATAGCACAGATCAAAACGTGAACGCGCCTGATGCCAACCGGTTGACGCGTTTCGCTGGAGGTCTTAGGTGGAACGCCATGCCGATCAAGCCGCTCATCATCCTTCCCGACCCCATCCTGCGCGAGGTTTCCAAGCCCGTAGAGCGTGTCGACGCGCCTTTGCGCAAATTAGCCGACGACATGCTGGCGACCATGTATGATGCGCCGGGCATCGGGCTGGCGGCAATCCAGATCGGCGAGCCGCTGCGCTTGCTGGTGATCGATCTCGCCAAGGAAGACGAGACGCCGGCGCCGCATGTCTTCATCAATCCGGAAATCCTGGAGAGCGCCGACGCGCGCTCCGTCTATGAGGAAGGCTGCCTGTCGATCCCGGATTATTACGCCGAGGTCGAACGCCCCGCCTCCGTGCGGGTCAAATATCTCGACCGCGACGGCAAATTGCAGGAGATAGAGGCCGAGGGGTTGATGGCGACCTGCCTGCAACACGAGATCGACCACCTCAATGGCGTCCTGTTCATCGATCACATCTCGAAGCTGAAGCGCGACATGGTGGTAAAGAAATTCAAGAAGCTCGCCAGGGACAAGGCGCCGGGCAAGCTCGCGGGATAAGGTACGGGAGTCCCCTCCAGGCCTATTGTCGGCAGGATTGCCACCAAATGGAGATGCCGACGGTCGACATGCTGATCAGGGACATTCCTGAGCCTTTGAAGCGCGAGATCGAACTGGCGGCGCGCGAGGTCGGCCAGAGCGTCTCGGACAAGGCCATCGGCCTTCTGCGCAAAGGCATAGTTGCGGAGAGGCCGGCCCGAGAGGAGTCGAGCCTCTCGGCGTGGGCTGCAATTCGCTCGGCTTTCGTATCTGAAAGCGCAATTGGCGATGAATACGCGGAAATCATGGAGAAGATCGAAGCGGAAAGATAGCGCGACGGTCGTCCCGCGACTTCGACGGCCTTGACCTGAAGCTCGTAAACCCGTTTGAAGCGGATGCCTGAGCCGGCACACTGCGCGAGCAAGAAGACAGGATACCGGAAGAAAAAATGCCCCTTCGCGTCATCTTCATGGGTACGCCGGAGTTTTCGGTGCCGACCTTGCGCGCGATCGCCGAGGCTGGCCATGAGATATCAGTCGTCTATACCCAGCCGCCGCGCGCTGCCGGACGACGCGGGC
>NZ_RZRP01000729.1:0-3231 GCF_003997795.1 Mesorhizobium sp. M7A.F.Ca.US.005.03.2.1
GGGCAGGGTGTCAAGAAAAAATTCCTATCGCGAAAAGGCGGTCCTTGATTGACCTGCGTTCGGAGCCCTCATCTCCGCCGATCGGCTATTGTGGGCGGCTGCGGAAAGTATATGATTGTCGGCTAATATTAATCGCCGGATTGCTTCGATCAGATGCTGCCGGATGGTTGCTGCCGGTTGACCTCTGGTCCTCCACGATCCGGATCGCGCTCACCAAGCGTGAGCGCGGCAAGGGAGGAATGCCATGCCGGACGTCAAATGGGCCATGAAGGCGCGCGAATTCATCAACTGCAACTGCGCCTATGGCTGCCCGTGCCAGTTCAACGCCATGCCGACATACGGGTTCTGCCAGGCGGTCGCCGGCATGGAAATCGAAAGCGGCCATCACGGCGACACCAAGCTCGACGGATTGCGGTTCGTCGGGATTTTCAGCTGGCCCGGCGCCATACACCAGGGCGGGGGCGAAGCCGCGGTGATCATCGACGAGAGGGCGACGGAAGCCCAACGTGGCGCGCTGCTTCGCATATTGGGCGGTCTGGACACCGAACCGGGTGCAACGATATTCCAGGTCTTTTCGACCACGCTGGAGAAGTTCCACGACCCGATCTTTGCGCCGATCGAATTCAACATCGACGTCGACGCGCGAACCAGTCAGCTGCATGTCGAGGGTATAACCGACGGTCGTGGCGAGCCGATCCGGAATCCGGTCACCGGCGCTGCCCACCAGGCGCGCATCGACCTGCCGCACGGCTTCGAATACGCGATCGCCGAGGTCGGGCGCGGCTGGACAAAGGCGACGGGCCCGATCAAGTTCGAGCTGGCCGATACGCACAGCCATTTCGCCAATCTGCATCTCACGCAGAGCGGCATCGTGCATTGACCTGATCCAATGGGCGACACGGCCCTCGAGGCGGTGCTGCGGCGCGATCGCGCGGTCGTGATGGCCGCGCTCGTGGTGATTGCCGTGCTCGCCTGGGCCTATGTGCTGTGGCTCGCCACCGACATGGTCATGCCCGGCTCCGCCTTGCCGGACAGCGGAGGCGGTGACATGGCCGGAATGGACATGTCGAATATGGACGGGTCGAACATGGGTATGGGCGGCATGGATATGGGCGCCGCCGTGGCGCCAGGCATCCGGGCCTGGGCATTGGCCGATTTCGCTTTCACCTTCACGATGTGGGCGGCGATGATGGTCGGCATGATGACGCCTTCGGTCGCACCGATGTTGCTGCTCTATGCCGGTGTCGGCCGCAAGGCGCGGGCGGATGGCAGGCCCATCGCTTCGACGGGATGGTTTTTTGCCGGCTACCTCGCCGTCTGGGCCGTCTTCAGCCTCGTGGCGACCGGTGCGCAATGGCTGCTCGCCCGTCTTGCCTTGCTCGACCCCTCGATGGCGACCGGCAGCGCGGTCCTCGGCGGCCTCGTCCTGATCGCCGCCGGTCTCTATCAATGGACGCCGATGAAGGGCGTCTGCCTGCGCCAATGTCAGGCCCCGATCGCGTTCCTGGCCGGCCATGGCGGATTCCGCTCCGCTCCGCTCGGCGCGCTTCGGCTGGGCATCGATCACGGCGCCTACTGTCTGGGGTGCTGCTGGGCGCTGATGGCCCTGCTGTTCGTCGGTGGCGTCATGAACGTGCTGTGGATCGCCGGCATCGCCATCCTGGTCCTGCTGGAGAAGACGGTGCCGACCGGGCAGCTGATTCCGCGCGTTTCAGGCGCGTTGATGGCTGGCATCGGGACCTGGATCGTCTTTCAAGCCTCTTGAGAACAGTCTTCGTCTGCGACCTGTATTGGACTGCAGCCGCCAGTAAATCGTCAGAAGACAATCTTGGGACATGGTAGTTCGCCCCACGCGGAGGTCAACAACCACGAGGTATTTGCCCTGGATGGATTTCGCTGCCGCGGCCGGTATCGGCCCCGCGTTGGCGTTGCATCAGCTTTGCCGCCTTTATTGGCCCCTGCTGACTAATTCGCGGGCGTGTTTGTCTGTAAATCAGGCATTTACGGCAATCGGTTTTCAAACTCTTCGGGTTTGGGTCATTTCCCTTGACCTCACAGGAATTATCGCCTTCGATGACATTTGTGAATGGGAGGCGGCGCGTCGGTTACGATGCGGGGTTTCGGGATGGGCCGGGATGAAGCCGCGTTCACACGGGAGAAAAAAATCAGGATTTACTCCTGAAAAACAGAGAAAAGGGTCTGTGGGTCATGAAACACATTGCTATCGGCATTCTAGGCGCCGCCACGCTTGGATTGATGGCGTCCGCCGCGTCGGCGGCCACGCTCGACACCGTCAAGGCGAAGGGCTTCATCCAGTGCGGCGTCTCCACCGGCCTGGCCGGCTTTTCGGCGCCGGACGACAAGGGTGACTGGCAAGGCATCGATGCGGATTTCTGCCGCGCTGTCGCGGCCGCCGTCTTCGGTGACGGCTCCAAGGTCAAGTTCACGCCGCTCAGCGCCAAGGAGCGGTTTACCGCGCTGCAGTCGGGCGAGATCGACATCCTGTCGCGCAACACCACCTGGACCATCAACCGCGATACGGCACTCGGCCTGAATTTCATCGGCGTCACCTATTATGACGGCCAGGGTTTCATGATCAACGCCAAGAAGCTGCCGGGCGTCAATTCGGCATTGCAGCTCTCGGGCGCAGCCGTCTGCGTGCAGAGCGGCACCACCACCGAGCTGAACCTCGCCGACTATTTCAAGGCCAACAAGATGGAGTACAATCCCGTCGTCTTCGAAAAGCTGGAAGAGGTCAACGCCGCCTATGATGCCGGCCGCTGCGACGTCTACACCACCGATCAGTCGGGCCTCTATGGCATCCGCCTGACGCTGGGATCGCCGGCCGACCATGTCGTGCTGCCCGAGATCATCTCCAAGGAGCCGCTCGGACCGGCCGTTCGCCAGGGCGACGACCAGTGGTACCACATCGTCAAGTGGACCTATTTCGCGCTGCTGCAGGCTGAAGAGCTCGGCATCACCAAGGCCAATGTCGATGAGATGAAGAACTCGGCCAGCCCCGAGATCAAGCGCGTTCTCGGCCAGGAAGCCGACACCAAGATCGGTACCGATCTCGGCGTCTCCAATGACTGGGTGGTCAACATCGTCAAGGCCGTCGGCAATTATGGCGAAATGTTCGAGCGCAATGTCGGCTCGGGCAGCCCGCTGAAGATCGCGCGCGGCATCAACGCGCTGTGGACCAAGGGCGGCCTGCAATACGCGCCGCCGATC
>NZ_RZRP01000072.1:0-13388 GCF_003997795.1 Mesorhizobium sp. M7A.F.Ca.US.005.03.2.1
ATATAATCAAGAGGATGGTCGATGATCGACGAGACCTCACAAGATGGTGCGTTGCGGCGTGATCTCGCCTTCCACTACCGGCTTTACGGCGCGGCGGATTCAACGGGCGACTGCTTCTTCCTGCTGCATGGGTCGGGTGTCGACGAGACGACATTGGTGCCGCTGGCGCGAGAGATCGCACCGCGTGCCACGCTCATCGCGGTGCGTGGCCGCGTTGTCCAGGAGGATGGTTTCCGCTGGTTCGCGCGGATCACGCCGACGCGCTTCGAACAGGCGAGCATCCGCACCGAAACCGAGGCCTTTGCGGGCTTCGTCGCTGATGCGGCCACACGCCATCGTCTCGACCTCTCGCGCACAATTTTCCTCGGCTATTCGAACGGCGCCAATCTGGTTTCGAGCCTGATGCTGCTGCATCCGGGCCTTGTCGAACGCGCCGCGCTGCTGCGACCGATGCCGGTGCTCGATGATGTGCCGGCGACGGATCTGTCAAAGGTGCGGGTGCTGATGATCGCCGGCGCCGCCGACCTCACCTATGCGCCTTTCGCCCCTGCTCTGGTGACATTGCTCAGTCGGCATGGCGCCGAGATCGACGCCAGGATTGTCTCATCAGGTCATGAAGTCGGCAGCGCCGACGCGGCAATCGTCAGGCAATGGCTGGCGGGACCGGCGGCGGTGGCGCAGGCAAGCTGACAGGCTCGCCGCCACGACCAGCCGGCCTACCCTCTTCCCATCCGGTTCCAGGCATCCAGCCCGGCGATCTTGTAGGCTTCGGCGAGCGTTGGATAGTTGAAGGTGTTGTTGACGAAGAAGTCGACGGTGCCGCCGAGATTGATCACCGCCTGGCCGATGTGGATGAGCTCGGTGGCGCCCTCGCCGATGATGTGCGCGCCGAGCAGACGGCGCGTTTCGATCGAAAACAGCAGCTTCAGGAAGCCGGTGTTGACACCCATGATGTGGCCGCGCGAGGTCTCGCGAAAACGCGCCACGCCGACCTCGTAGGCCGCACCGCTCTCACGCACCTGTTCTTCAGACTGGCCGACCGTCGAGATTTCCGGCACCGCATAGATGCCATAGGGGAAGGTTTCCGGCGGCGGCGGCAAAGGCACTCCAAAGGCATGGCAGGCGGCCACCCTGCCCTGCTCCATCGAAGTCGAGGCCAGGCTCGGAAAGCCGATGACGTCGCCGGCGGCATAGATGTTGGGCACGCTGGTCTGGAAGGATTGCGGATCGACCTTGATGCGCCCTCTGGAGTCGGCGTCGATGCCGACGACATCCAGGCCCAGGCTGCCGACATTGCCGGTGCGGCCGGCGGCGTAGAGCACAACCTCGGAACGGATGGTGCGGCCATCGGCCAGTTCCACTTCGGCGGCGTCCGGCTTGGAGCGGATCTCCTTCACCGCGCTGCCCAGCCGGATGGTCATGCCGCGATCGCGCATCTGGTGGATGAAATCGTCGACGATCTCGCGGTCGACGAAATCGAGGATGGAGTTGCGCGGCTCGACCAAGGTTACCGGCACGTCGAGCGCGGAAAAGATCGTCGCATATTCGACGCCGATGACGCCGGCGCCGATCACGGTCAGCGTGCGCGGCAAGCGATCAAGCTCCAGCATCTCGTCGCTGTCGAAGACGCGGGTCTTGTCGAAAGGCACGTCGCGCGGGCGGTGCGGCCTGGTGCCGACCGCTATCAGCGCATTGGCAAAACCGACCTCGCTGTAATCGCCGGTGTCTGATGTCAGGCTGACCTTGTTGGGGCCAAGGAATTTCACCGCGGCGCGAGCGCTCTTGACCGTGTTGCGCATGAACTGGTGCTGCAGCACCTCGACCTCATGGTCGAGCGTCTTGTGCAGGCGCTCGACCAGATCGCCGACCGAAATATCCTGCTTGACGCGGTAGCCACGCCCGTAGAAGCCGCGCTCGCGCCAGCCCGAGAGATTGAGCACCGTTTCGCGCAGCGTTTTCGATGGGATGGTCCCGGTATGCACCGAGACACCGCCCAGACGCCGGCCGCGGTCGACCACCAGCACGGACTTGCCGAGCTTGGCCGACTGCACCGCGGCACGGCGGCCGGAAGGGCCGCTGCCGATGACCAGCATGTCGTAGTCCATATTGCCCCGTCCCCTGTGCGCTCTGCTGCGCCGCAACAAGCTAATGCTATCCGCGCCGCAAATTCAACCAGTTCGCATCGGGCCCGACGCCATCGAAGCTGGAGCACCGCTGGAAGCGCGATCTTGATTCCGCCACAGGCCTTCACCATTTCATGGCTGAGCAGTCCGCACCCTATGTCGGACCTTGTTACGAGGAAATGACATGAACGCGCGCGTTCTCGACGGCGAAATCATCACCAGCAGGCTCGACGATGTCAGGGCCTATGACGGCGTACGCACGAGGCGCATCCTGGCTTTTGTGATCGACTATATCATCGTCGCGCTGCTCACCATTCCGTTTGCCATTCTGGTGTTCTTTCTCGGGCTTTTGACCCTCGGCCTTGGCTGGATGCTGTTCGGCGTCCTGGTGCCGACTGTGGCCATCCTCTACATCTGGAACACGTTGGGCAGCGCTGACCAGGCCACCACGGGCATGAAGATGATGGGCATCCGGCTCGACCGGCTCGACGGCAGGCCGATCGACGGCCTCACTGCGGTTGTCCATTCGGTGCTGTTCTGGGCCGGCAATGTCATCCTGTCGCCGCTTGTCCTGCTGGTGACGCTGTTTTCCGACCGCAAACGCACCTTGCACGATCTTTTGCTTGGCACGGTCGTCAGCCGCACCGACCGCTGAAACGGCCCTCTGAAGAGCAGTCGCAACCGATTGAGCACAAATGTGAAGGAGTCGAGTCGACCGCGCCCACATAATCCTGTTGAATTTTTCGCCATCCGCGCCAAAGGTAGAGCGATTCGAAGGAGTGTTTCCAAGGCTCGATGACGCAGCATCCGACCCAGTCGCCGCAGTTCTTCCTGACCGCGCCGTCGCCGTGCCCCTATCTCGACGGCCAGTTCGAGCGCAAGGTGTTCACGCACCTGGTTGGCGACAAGGCGGCGGAGATGAACGACCTGTTGACGCAAGGCGGCTTCCGGCGCTCGCAGAACATCGCCTACCGGCCGGCCTGCGAGACCTGCCGCGCCTGTGTTTCGGTACGCATCCTCGCCCAGGAATTCGTCGCCAGCCGCAACATGAAGCGCGTGCTGCAGCACAATTCCGATCTCGTCGGCTACATGCACAATGCCGAGCCCTCGACCGAACAATATTCCCTGTTCCGCAGCTACCTCGATGCCCGCCACCGCCGTGGCGGCATGTCCGACATGACGGTGCTCGACTATGCGATGATGGTCGAGGATACCCATGTCGACACCAAGGTGATCGAATATCGGCGGCGTGGACCCGACACCTTCATCACCGGCAAGGGACAGGGCGAGCTGATCGCGGTGGCGCTCACCGACAAGATGGCTGACGGCCTGTCGATGGTCTATTCCTACTTCAATCCCGATTTCGAGGAACGGTCGCTCGGCACGTTCATGATCCTCGACCACATCGCCCGCGCCAGGGCGATGGGTCTGCCCCATGTCTATCTCGGCTACTGGGTCAACGGCTCGCGCAAGATGAATTATAAGATGCGCTTCATGCCGCAGGAGCATCTCGGCCCCAAGGGCTGGGAACGCTACATCAACGAAGCGGTTTCACGCTGAGCTTTTCCAAGGTCCGCCTTTAAACTGTTTCAAGGCAGGGGATGCTGGTCTTTCAGCCGGTTGGCTGGAGAGAGTGCGCCATTGCACCGGCCGGCCGCCAGCCTGCATTTCATTGCGAAAGTTCCTGCATGTCCTCTCATCACGATCACCAGAAAGGTCTTTTGATAACCGCCATCGGCGGGCTCACGCTGACTGTCGACATACCGTTGATCCGCCTCGCCGACGGTGGCGCATGGACGATCATGCTGCTGCGCACCCGCACAACTTTCGTCGCGGCCATGGTCATCTGGTCGGTCTGGCGGGCACTCAGCCGAAACGCCCCGCCGCTGATCCCCGGCTGGTCCGGCCTGATCGTGGCGATATGCTACGGGCTGACCGGGATCACCTTCGTCACCGCCGTCTACCACACCTCGACCGCCGACCTGGTGTTCATCCTGGCCTTCAACACCGTCTTTGCGGGGTTGCTGTCCTGGATATTCCTGCGCGAGAGGCCGCGGCTGGTGACCATCGCGGCGATGGCGATCATGATCTTCGGCGTGCTGGTCATCGTCGGCGGTTCCGTCGGCACCGGCAAGCTGTTCGGCGATTTCATGGCGCTCTGCTCGGCCTTCTTCATCGCCGTGGCCATCACCATCTCGCGCGCCAGTGGCAAGGACATGGGATTCACCTCGCTCGTCGGGGTGCTTCTGCCGCTTGGGCTGGCGGCCTTCATGGTGACAGGCGAAGGCTTTCACGTGAACGCGCCCTGGTGGATCATCTTCAACGGCGCGGTCGTCATGCCGATTTCGTTCTTCTGCCTTGCCGCCGGGCCGAAATACATTTCGGGACCGGAAGTGGCGATGTTCTACGTGCTCGAAACGGTGCTGGCGCCGGTCTGGGTGTGGATGATCTTCGCCGAGGCACCGACCCGGAACAGCCTGATCGGTGGCGGGATCCTGATCGTCACGCTGACTGCGCATTCGCTGTGGCAACTGCATGAGGGCCGCAAGCGCCGAGCGACGCTCGCCGTCGCTCACCCGGCCTAGAGAGTGGACGGCAGTCGTTCCAGACCTGCAGCGCACGCAAGCGCAATCAACGCGTTGCCGTATCTGAAAAAGGCTCTGCGATTATCTGGTATTCGTCCTCGTAAACAACATATCCCAGACGGGAACTCTTCATGACCTCGACATGATGCCCATGCCGCCCAAGGAGCGCCGCGAGGTCATAAGCCCTTGCCAAATGGTCCGTTGCCGTTGGCTTGAACCAGCTTAATCCTTGGGTCGTCTGTTTCCGGTAAAAACCTTTCGATCTTGAGAGGTTGAAACGTGGCGGTACCGCAAGGTTCTGTCGAAACCAGGCGAGACTATCTTCCAGCCGATCTAACGTGTGTTGATCGATATCAGGTTGGCCTCGCAATTCGTAGGCAGCGCCAAAAAAACCTTCGCGCGCCTGCATTCCCTCAATAATTCTTGGCAGAACAAATCGCAAAAACATGCGTAGACCGACGTCAGGTGAGTCGCGCTTGGATCCCGAAGATCATGCCCGGGCCTTTTTCTCGGCGACAATTTCGATCTGCGGCGGGCTGCCTTCGATCTCGGCGACGCCATCGGGAACGACGTCTTCCGCCATTTCCACCTCGCGCAGCCATTCGCGCCAGATAGCCACCAGCAGGGCCATCAGCACCGGGCCGATGAACAGGCCGAGAAACCCCATGGTCTTGACGCCGCCGATCAGACCGAAAAAAGTCGGCAGGAAGGGCAGTTTTATCGGGCCACCGACGAGCTTGGGGCGCAATGTCTTGTCGACGATGAACAGTTCGACCGCCCCCCAGAGGAACAGCGCCAGCCCGGCCATCGGCGAGCCGCTGGCGGCGAGGTAGATCGAGACCAGCGTGAACGACAGCGGTGCACCGCCCGGGATGAGCGCCATGACGCCGGTCACACTCGGCGCCCTGACCGGCGACGGCACGCCGGCCAGCCAGTAGGCGATGCCCAGCACCAGGCCCTCGCCGATGGCGATGACGGTCATGCCGGTCACCGTCGACGAGATCGTCGCCGGCACGACGCGCGAGATCCGCTCCCATCTGGTCGGCAGGATGCGCTCGCCGAGACGGTCGACCTGGCCGGCAAAGTGCTCGCCGTCGCGATAGGCGAAGAACAGCGCGATCATCATGAACAGCAGCGTCAACAGCAGGCCGAAAGCACTGCCGCCTGCGGCCAGCACGCCACGATAGATGCTGCCGATATTAGCGCCGCTGACCAGCTGGATCAGCTCACCAATGCCGCCCGGATGGCCGAAATTGGTGGTCCACTGTTCGTTCAGCCACTCGCCCACGACAGGCATGGTGGCGATCCAGTGTGGCGTCACCGCGCCGTGGCGGTTGGTCTCGATCGCCCAGGCGACCCATTCGCGGACCTCGTTGATCGCATAGGTGCCGGCGAGCGCGATCGGGATCACCAGGAAGGCGAGGATGAACAGGATGGCGAAGGTCGCGGCGATGGTGCGGTTGCCGCCGACCGCGACAAGCAGGCGGCGGTAGAGCGGCCAGCTGGCGAAAGCGATGACGAGCGCCGCCAGCACCGGAAACAGGAAGCCGTGGAAGAAATAGACGCCGGCGGCAACGATCAGCACCAGCAGCCAGCGTGCCGCCGACAGCGGCGGGATGACGGCTGCCCTGAGCGGCGTCGACAGGCCGAAGAGGCGCTGCTGCCGTTCCGGTTTCTGGATTCTTGCTTCCTTCAAACGCCTGGCTCTCCCAAACACCCCTCCTGTCTATGCACTGATATAGTGCAGCAATCGTGACGATAGTCCAAATGAGATGGTGAAGCTGCCAATCTCCCCCTCGTGGGGGAGGCCCGGCAGGACAGAGGGGGCGTGAAGGATCGCGGCCTTGGATTTGGACCGTGAGCCGCAAACCAATCGAGTATCTGTGAACTCGACCGTCGGCGGGACAGCGCCCCCCTCTCCCTGCCGGGCATCTCCCCACGAGGGGGGAGATCGGCAGCTTCACTCGCTACCCAAATTTCCCCGTCCTCGGGAATCCCTTCGGCACCATGCGTCCGGCCGAGGCACGGGCGCCGATCCATTCAGCCAGTTCCTCGCGCGACCTTGTGAAGGTGCGGTCGGCTGAATCCTGCCAGGAGAGGCCGCTCTCAAGCGTGAACGGCTTGAGGTCGAGAAGGCCGCCATCCTTGTATTTCTGCAGGCGCACGCCCTTGCCGCGGCCCATCTCCGGAATCTCTGCGAGCGCGAACACCAGCATTTTGCGATTCTCGCCGACGATGGCGAGATGGTCGCCGGTGACCGGGATGCAGCGCTTGGCTTCGTCCGGCGCCTTGACGTTCATCACCTGCTTGCCCTTGCGGGTGTTGGCAACGACTTCCTCCTCCGGCACGATAAAACCGTTGGCGTCGTGCGAGGCCAGCAGCAGCTTGCGCTTCGGATCGTGAACGAAGGCGGTGACGATGTCCTGGTCATTGTCCATATCGACGATGATGCGGATCGGCTCGCCATGGCCGCGCCCGCCAGGCAGCCGGTCGGCGCCGATGGTGTAGAACTTGCCCCCGGTGGTGAAGACCAGTACCTTGTCAGTGGTCTGCGCATGGAAGGCGAGCTTGAGGCTGTCGCCCTCCTTGAAGGTCAGCGTCGAGAGATCGGCCAGATGCCCCTTCATCGCCCGCAGCCAGCCCTTTTCCGAGACGACGACGGTGACAGGCTCGCGCTCGATCATGGCGTGTGCGATGTCGGTCAGATCATGCTCGGGCGCGTCGGCGAACTGGGTGCGGCGCTTGCCGAGCTCGGTCTCCGGACCGAACTTGTCGCGGATGTTGGTGACTTCCCACTTGATCGTCGCCCACTGCTTCTCGTTTGAAGCAAGCAGTGCCTCGATCTGCTTCTTCTCCGCGCTCAGGCCGTCGAATTCCTTGCGGATCTCGAATTCTTCCAGCTTGCGCAGGGCGCGCAGCCGCATGTTGAGGATGGCTTCGGCCTGGGTGTCGGTGAGCGACCAGCGGGCCATCATCACCTGCTTGGGCTCATCCTCCTCGCGGATGATCCTGATCACCTCGTCGATGTTGAGGTAGGCGATCAGGTAGCCGGCAAGTATCTCCAACCGTCTTTCGATTTCGCCGAGGCGATGTTTCGAGCGGCGGACCAAAACCTCGCGGCGGTGCTCGAGCCACTCCTGCAGCACGCCCTTCAGCGACAGCACGTTGGGCACCTTGCCGCGCGACAGCACATTCATGTTGAGCGGGAAGCGGCTTTCGAGCTCGGTCAGCTTGAACAGCGATTCCATCAGGATGCCGGGGTCGACCGAACGGCTCTTCGGCACCAGCACGACGCGGACGTCCTCCGCGCTTTCGTCCCTGATGTCCTCGAGCAGCGGCAGCTTGCGCGCCATCAGCAGCTCGGCGATCTTCTCGATCAGCCGCGCCTTCTGCACGCCGTACGGGATTTCGGTGACAACGATGCTCCAGGTGCCCCTGCCCTGGTCCTCCTGGAACCACTTCGAGCGCACGCGAAAGCCACCGCGACCGGTTTCGTAGGCTTCGAGGATCGAGGCGCGGCTGTCGACGATGATGCCGCCGGTCGGGAAATCCGGCCCCTGGACAAAGTCCATCAGCTTCGCCACCGGCGCGTCCAGGTTTTCGATCAGGTGAAGTGCGGCATCGCAAAGCTCGGCGGCGTTGTGGGGCGGGATCGATGTCGCCATGCCCACCGCAATGCCGGACGAGCCGTTGGCCAGCAGGTTCGGAAAGGCGCCGGGCAAAACCACCGGCTCCTCGTCTTCTTCATTGTAGGTCGGCCGATAATCGACGGCATCCTCGGTGATGCCGGACAAAAGTTCGGTCGCCACATCGGTCATGCGCGCTTCGGTGTAGCGCATGGCGGCGGCGTTATCACCGTCGATGTTGCCGAAATTGCCCTGCCCGTCGACCAGGGGATAGCGCATCGAGAAATCCTGCGCCAACCGCACCAGCGCGTCATAGATCGACTGGTCGCCATGCGGGTGGAACTTGCCCATCACCTCGCCGACGATGCGGGCGCATTTGGCAAAGCCCTGATCGGGGTTGAGCCGCAGCAGGCGCATGGCGTGCATGATGCGGCGATGGACCGGCTTCAGTCCGTCGCGCACATCGGGCAGCGCCCGGTGCATGATGGTCGACAGCGCATAGGCAAGATAGCGCTCTTCCAGCGCCTTCTTCAGATCGACCGGCTCGATGTGATCGCCACCGCCATTTTCAGGCGGCAAAAGCCTTTTTCCCATGGGCTCGGACTAGCCGAGCGGGTGATTCGCGGCAAGAGCCCGACGGAGATACCGGCCTTTCTGCAACATGAAACCATACCCCAGCGGATGTCGGCCAACATCAGCCTGTTACATGCGGGCTCTATCGCCAAGCGCGACGATATCCGGCTATCGGCTCTTCATGACAAATTCACCGGTTTGCGCAAAGACGGTGGGATCGGGTTTGCCTTTCACCGCGATTTTTGACCAATGTGCCGGGACACGCCTTTTTCCGGTCCAGTTCGTCACGGAATGGTGATGGCGCAAATAATTGAAAAAACAATTTCAGGACACTCTCAGGGACCTTGCGATGACAATCAAACGCTCAATTCTCAAGAAACTGGCTTTTTCGACCTTCTTGCTCACGCTGCCGCTGAATGCGGCCCTCGCACAGGATACGGCAGTGGCCGACCGGCTGAAGGCAGCGCTTGTCGCACAAGGTGTCGACATCACCTGGACCGGGGTGACCGGCGACAACACCAGCATGGTGCTGCAGGGCGTTGCCATCAAACCGGCGGCGGAGAAGGAAGCGCTTCCCATCGGCGACGTCAAACTCGAAGGCGTGACCGAGGCAAATGGCGGCTATGACATCGCCACCGTATCAACGGCTGCCTTCACACACAGCAAGGACGGCGTCACCCTCGACCTCAGCCCCTTCGTCATCCACGACATGACAGTTCCGGCCGACGGCGCCACCGGCCCGCTGGGCTCGCTGATGATGTACAAGTCCGCCGAACTCTCGAACATGACCGTCAAGGTCGCCGACAAGACCGCCTTCTCGATGGACGGGCTTGCCATCGAAATCACGCCGCCGGCGGACGGCAAGGCGATGGAATTCACCGCCACCACGGAAAAATTCAATGCCGACCTGACGCTGGTGGACGATCCCAAGTCCAAGGAAGTCATCAACGCGCTCGGCTACCAGAACATCGCGGGCAATCTCGAAATGGCCGGCACCTGGCAGCCCACGGACGGCAAGATGGAACTGTCGAAATACGACATCTCGGTCGAGAATGCCGGCACGCTCGGCATGACCTTCAATCTCGGCGGCTACACGCTGGACTTCATCAAGTCGCTGCAGGAAATGCAGAAGAAGATGGCGGCACAGCCGGAAGGCGCCGACAATTCGGCGCAAGGCATGGCCATGCTCGGCCTGTTGCAGCAGCTTTCGTTCAACAGCGCCTCGATCCGCTTCGACGACGATTCGCTGACCAACAAGGTTCTGGACTATGTCGGCAAGCAGCAAGGCATGTCCGGCAAGGACATCGCCAACCAGGCCAAGGCGATCGTGCCGTTCGGCATGGCGCAGCTCAACAATCCGGAACTGACTGCGCAGGTTACGGCCGCGGTCAGCAAATTCCTCGACGATCCGAAGAGCCTCGAAATCTCGGCGGAGCCGCCGGCATCCGTGCCGTTCGCACTGATCATGGCGGGCGCCATGTCCAACCCGCTCGATCTGCCCAAGACGCTCGGTGTCACCGTCAAGGCCAACGAAGACTGATCGAAGCGATCTGGTATGCGAAAAGCCCGGCAGCGATGCCGGGCTTTTCGTTGGGATTAGCGAATCGAAAGAATGGTTCGGGCGGTCTTTAAAGCATCGCCCGAAGCGCGATCAGGCGTCCTTCTTGGGCACGGCAACGCGCAGCGCCAGGTCGCGAAGCTGCTGCGGGCTCGCTTCCGACGGTGCGTTCATCAACAGATCATAGGCCTGCTGGTTCATCGGGAACATGGTGATCTCACGCAGGTTCTTGGCGCCGAGCAGCAGCATGACGACGCGGTCGACGCCGGCGGCCATGCCGCCATGCGGTGGTGCGCCATACTGGAAGGCACGATAGAGGCCGCCGAAGCGCTCCTCGACCGTGGCGCGGTCCAGCCCGACCGTCTCGAACGCCTTGACCATGGTTTCGGGCAGATGGTTGCGGATACCGCCTGAGGCGATCTCGAAACCGTTGCAGACCATGTCGTACTGGAACGCCTTGATGCCGAGCAGGTCCTCGCCATTCAGCGCATCGATGCCACCTTGCGGCATCGAGAACGGGTTGTGGGCGAAGTCGATCTTCTTCTCTTCCTCGTTCCACTCGAAGAACGGGAAGTCGACGATCCAGCACAGCTCGAAACGCTCGCGGTCGACAAGGTTCAGCTCCTCGCCGGCACGGGTGCGCGCGGCACCGGCAAACGAGACGAACTTCTTCGGATCGCCGGCAACGAAGAAGGCGGCGTCGCCGTCGGCAAGGCCGAGCTGAAGGCGTATCGCCTCGGTGCGCTCCTCGCCGATGTTCTTGGCGAGCGGACCGGCGCCTTCGAGCTTGTCGCCCTCCTTGCGCCAGAAGATATAGCCCAGCCCCGGCTGGCCCTCGCCCTGCGCCCAGGAATTCATACGGTCGCAAAAGGCGCGGCTGCCGCCGGTCTTGGCGGGAATGCCCCACACTTCGGCTTTCGGGTCGTTGGCCAGGATGTTGGCGAACACCTTGAAGCCGGACTCGCGAAAATGATCGGAGACGGCCTGCATCTCGATCGGGTTGCGCAGGTCCGGCTTGTCGGTGCCGTATTTGCGCATGGCCACATCATAGGGGATGCGCTGGAATTTCTGCGTCACCGGCTTGCCGTTGGCGAAGGTCTCGAAGACCCCGCGCATGACAGGTTCCATGGTCGACAGCACGTCGTCCTGCTCGACGAAGCTCATTTCGAGGTCGAGCTGGTAGAATTCGCCCGGCAGACGATCGGCACGCGGGTCCTCGTCGCGGAAGCAGGGCGCGATCTGGAAGTAGCGGTCGAAGCCAGACACCATGATCAGCTGCTTGTACTGCTGCGGCGCCTGAGGCAGCGCGTAGAAGGTGCCGGGATGGATGCGCGACGGCACCAGGAAGTCGCGCGCGCCCTCGGGCGAAGACGCGGTCAGGATCGGCGTCGAGAATTCGGTAAAGCCGACCTCGCCCATGCGCTTGCGCATTTCGGCGATGATTTTTGTCCGCGCAATGATGTTCTTGTGCAGCGTCTCGCGGCGCAGGTCGAGAAAACGGTATTTCAGCCTGATATCCTCGGGATAGTCAGGCTCGCCGAACACCGGCAGCGGCAATTCCTTGGCCGCCGACAGCACCTCGATCTCGCGGGCGAAGATCTCGATCTCGCCGGTCGGCAAATTGGCGTTGGTGGTCTCGGGCAAGCGCGCCTTGACCTCGCCGTCGACGCGGATGACCCACTCGCCGCGCACGGTCTCGGCGACCTTGAAGGCCGGCGAATCCGGATCGGCGACGATCTGGGTCAGGCCGTAATTGTCGCGCAGGTCGATGAAGAGCAGGCCGCCATGATCGCGCACGCGATGCACCCAGCCCGACAGGCGAACGGTCGAGCCGACGTCGCTCTTCCTCAACTGGGCACAGGTATGGCTGCGGTAACGGTGCATTGTCATTGGTAAAGTCCGGGATGCTGGGTTGCAGGCCAAGCATCAAGCCCGGCCTCAAAATTTGCGCGAAAAGCGCATGGGAGGCCGGATTTGTCAAGGCAAGCAGGCCTTTGGGGTTCGAGTCTCTGCCGGCCTTCATGCATTGCCGCCAGAAGTGTTTCTTGCAACGATGCAGCAATCAAACGATTTGGAGATGCTTTGTGCCAAAACGCACTCCCCCAAAGGGCATCGCGCCATATAATGGTCGCGAGTTGGAATTGATGCTTCGGGGCGACAAGCCAATGGCCTTGTTCGCAGCGGAACCGGGTATGGACACCGAAGATGTTGGTGACGCGCATTTCGGACCGATTGTCGAGGAAGGCCGCATCCTGAAATTTTCCCAGGTTGATTCAAAAACGTCTGTGGAGGAACGCTGCTACTGCCTGCCGACGGAGGAATGGCGCTGCAAGCTCAGCCTGCTGATCGCTCGGATGTGCCGTAGCGAAGCAGCCTTTGATGTCTTCACACCGAACGATCTGGCGAGGCTGGAAGGCACTCTTCTCGGCTACTCAAAGGAGAGTGTTGAAGCGTTTGTTGCACATGCAGCGTCTCTGAAATTTCTGAACCCCAGCACGGATTGAACGGCCTGCCCCTTCCCGGCCCAGGCCGGATTCGAACTTTGCTTCCAGGAATTGCCGCTGGTATTGGTCAAGGCGATGGTTCAAGAAGAGATCACCGACACGTGATCGCCTCTTCATGTCCTCCATCCGCCCGATGATCCCGCTTCTTCTCGCCGCAGGCATCCTGCTCGGCGGCAATGGGCTGCAGAGCACGCTGATCGCGCTGCGCGGCGCGCAGGAAGGGTTTTCGGCTTCCGACATCGGCCTGATGGGCACCTTCTATTTCGCCGGCTTCCTGCTCGGCTGCCTTGCCATCACCCGCATCATAAAGGCGGTCGGCCATATCAGGGCATTTTCGGCGCTGGCGGCAATCGCCTCAGTCGGCACCTTGCTCCTGGTGCTGGTCATCGATCCGGTGATGTGGTGCGCGGTGCGTCTTG
>NZ_RZRP01000730.1:0-3217 GCF_003997795.1 Mesorhizobium sp. M7A.F.Ca.US.005.03.2.1
CAACAACACCTCGTGGACGAAGATCGGGGATAGCTGCCCGGAAAACACGCTGGCGCCACACCCCCATGTCACGCCGATCTCGACGCCGGCGCCCAGCATGGTGCCGACGGAGCCGATCGCGAACTGAGCAATCTCCCGCTTCGTGGGGGAGATCGGCAGTTCAGCCGCCAGCAAAACTACTGGTCCGCGTTGTTGCCCTTGGTGAGGATATCATCGGCCAGCGAGATGGCGGTGCGACGGTCGGCCTCGCCCGCGGTGGCAAATGCCTCTTCCTGCATGCCGCGGATCCAGGGCTGGTCAGCCGGCGAAGCGCGTTCGAGCGCTGCCGTCATCATCGCCAGGCCGCGAACGATCTTGCCGCTCTGGAACAACAGATGGCCCAGCGTCGCCTGGGCGCCGGCATGGCCTTTCTCGGCGGCGAGTTGGAACCAGCGCCCGGCCTGCTTGACACTGGCCTTCACCCCGCCCTCGCCCTTCAGGAACATCTGCCCCATCTCGAACTGTGCGTTCGGGTTACGGTAGTTGGCAGCCGCGCGCATGTAGTATTCCTGGGCCGCCACCTCGTTCTCGGTGACCGGGCTGCCGGGAATGCCCGTGCGCAAATAGTCGCCAAGCGCCACCAGCGCATCGGAGACATAGCTTTCCTCGGGCGAGCCGGGCTCGACATCCTGGTCGACGATCTCGGAGAAGAACTTGAACGCCTCATAGTCGTCGCGCGCCACGCCGTCGCCCTCGGCATACATGCGGGCAAGCTTCCAGGTGGCGCCGATCTGGCCGTTTTCGGCGGCGTATTTGTAGGCCTCGGCAGCCTGCTCCTTGTGGCCGTTCTTGTAGGCGGAGAAGCCGAACTGGAAGACCGCCCAGGGGCTCGATTGCGGCTTCACCCCGGTCTTGTCGTCGAACACCTTGTCGTCGAAGGCCATGGCCTGGCCGACGGCGCCAAAGGTCGCGCCAAACGTGGCGGCCACGACCAGTGCCGAAAAGACAGACGACCTCAACAACTCAGATGTCCGCATAACAGTGTGTTTCTTTCGCACCGCCCGGATGGGTCACCGCGCCATCGCGCGCCGGCCCTACCGTCTGTGCATATTTCCATATCGCGCCCGACTGATAATCGGTCGCGCGCGCCTTCCATGTCTTTGCCCTCGCCGCCAGTTCGCTATCGGACAACGCCACATCGATCGTGCCGTTCACCGCGTCGATCGAGATCACGTCACCATCCCTGAGCAGTCCGATCGGGCCACCCACGGCTGCTTCGGGGCCGACATGGCCGATGCAGAAACCGCGCGTCGCGCCCGAGAAGCGCCCGTCGGTGATCAGCGCCACCTTGCCGCCCATGCCCTGGCCGTAGAGTGCTGCCGTCGTCGACAGCATTTCGCGCATGCCGGGGCCGCCGCGCGGTCCTTCGTAGCGAATGACGAGAACCTCGCCCTCCCTGTAGTTGCGATGGGTCACCGCCTCGAAACATTCCTCTTCCGAATCGAAGCAGCGGGCCGGACCGGAGAATTTCAACTCCGCCATGCCGGCGACCTTCACGATCGCGCCTTCGGGGGCCAGGTTTCCCTTCAAGCCCACGACACCGCCGGTTTGGGTAATGGGTCTGTTGGCCGGGCGGACCACATCCTGATGCTCATTCCAGACAACGTGCTGCATGTTTTCGGCCAAAGTGCGGCCAGTCACCGTCATGCAATCGCCATGCAGATAGCCGTGGTCGAGCAGGGTCTTCATCAGCAGCGGAATGCCGCCGGCCTCGAACATGTCCTTGGCGACATATTTGCCGCCCGGCTTGAGGTCGGCGATGTAAGGCGTCTTCTCGAAGATCTTGGCCACGTCGAACAGGTCGAACTTGATGCCGGCCTCGTGCGCGATCGCCGGCAGATGCAGTGCCGCGTTGGTCGAACCGCCGGTGGCCGAGACCACGGTCGCCGCATTCTCCAGCGCCTTCAGCGTGACGATGTCGCGCGGCCGGATATTTCTGGCGATCAGCTCCATGATCTTTTCGCCCGAGGCGAAATTGAACCGGTCGCGCATTTCATAGGGCGCCGGCGCGCCGCAGGAATAGGGCAGCGCCAGGCCGATCGCCTCGGCGACGGTCGCCATGGTGTTGGCGGTGAACTGGGCGCCGCAGGAACCGGCCGAGGGACACGCGACCTGCTCGATCTCAAGCAGTTCGTCATCGCTGATCGTGCCGACTGAGTGCTGGCCGACCGCCTCGAAAACATCCTGCACGGTGATCTGGCGGCCGCGATAGCTGCCGGGCAGGATCGAACCGCCATAGATGAAGATCGACGGCACGTTGAGCCGCACCATGGCCATCATCATGCCGGGCAGCGACTTGTCGCAGCCGGCGAGCCCAACCAGCGCGTCGTAGCAATGGCCGCGCATGGTGAGCTCGACCGAATCGGCGATGACCTCGCGCGACACCAACGACGACTTCATGCCCTGGTGACCCATGGCGATGCCATCGGTGACGGTGATGGTGCAGAATTCGCGCGGCGTGCCGCTGGCGGCCGCGACGCCCTTCTTGACCACCTGCGCCTGGCGCATCAGCGAAATGTTGCAGGGCGCCGCCTCGTTCCAGCAGGAGGCGACCCCGACCAGCGGCTGCGCAATCTCGGCCGCCGACAAACCCATGGCATAGAGATAGGAACGATGCGGCGCACGCGCCGGACCGACGGTCACATAGCGGCTAGGGAGCTTAGCCTTGGAGATGACTTTGGCGTCCATACTCTTCCTTGCCCCATCTTCCCTGCAAATGGGGCGGAGCGGCCTGCCCCCTCGCCGAGCCTTTTGGCGCGTGTCCCGAGACAAGATCGAGGTGCGCCGGGTTTATGGCGGGAAATGGGCAATTTCCTCAGCCCAGCTTCTACCGCAGGGGTTGTTCAGAAAGTGTTGCCAAAACGTCACAATAGCAGGAGGCGCAAGCGGTTTGGATTACGTGCAATGCAGCTTGGATGAGACAATCGCGGGCAATGCGATCTCAAACGAAAAAAGCCGGGCAGTGCCCGGCCTTTCATGCGCAATTTCAATTCGTTACCACTTGACCTTCAATGATGTTGAAAGTGCCGTGACAAGGTCGTTGCCGAAGTCCGCGGTATAGCCATTGTCATATGTTAGGCCATCATCTGGGTTTACGGCCGTATGGATCGATCCACTGGTCAGCACTCCCACCGCGCCCCCAAGTCGAACCTCGATGTTCTGAGTTGGCGTGTAGGCC
>NZ_RZRP01000731.1:0-3212 GCF_003997795.1 Mesorhizobium sp. M7A.F.Ca.US.005.03.2.1
GTTCGGCACCTTGCACGACGATGTCGTTGACGCACATGGCGACGAGGTCGATGCCGATCGTGTCGTGCTTGCCGGCATCGATGGCGATCTTGAGCTTGGTGCCGACGCCGTCATTGGCCGCCACCAGCACCGGATCGGTAAACCCGGCCGCCTTGAGGTCGAACAGGCCGCCGAAACCGCCGATCTCGCCATCGGCGCCCGGCCGGCGCGTCGCGCGCACCAGCGGCTTGATCTTCTCGACCATGAGATTGCCGGCATCGATATCGACACCGGCCTCGGCATAGGTGAGCCCGTTCTTGCGCTTGTTCACGTCGCGCTTGCTCATTTCTGGTGCCCGTTCAGCAATTTTCCTTGTCGCGGGCTCTTCGCATGAACGGTTTCTGTCCGCAAGGATAACGGCCATCTCGGCCTACAAAACCGTGGACAGCGCGCACGTACAGGCGCTCGTGATTGGCGAAAGCCAAGCTGAAGGCCGCTCCCGTGCGGGGAGATCGGCAGCTCCTCCCTTGTTGCCACCCGCCATCTTCATCATCTATCTCCGACCAAGAGGAGGTGCCAGGCATTTGACCATCCCCAACCTGATCACCATCCTGCGCCTTGTCCTGGTGCCGGCGGTGGTGCTGGCGATGCTGCAGGCGCGCTGGGACTGGGCTTTTGCCGGGTTCCTCGTCGCCGGCATTTCGGACGGCGTCGATGGCTTCATCGCCCGCCGTTTCAACCAGCAGTCCACGCTCGGCGCCTATCGCGATCCGATCGCCGACAAGCTGCTGCTGGTTTCGGTGTTCGTGGTCATGGGCCTCATCGGGCAATTGCCGCTGTGGCTGGTCGTCACCATGGTGTCGCGCGACGCGTTGATCGTCTGCGCGGTTTTGCTGTCCGCCGTCATGGCCCATCCGGTCGAGATGAAACCGCTTTTCGTGTCGAAGGCCAACACCGCCATCCAGATCGTGCTGGCGGCGGTTGTGCTGGGTGAACTTGCCCTGTCGGTTCATCTCGACCCGCTGAGGCCGGTTCTCATATTGCTGTCTGGGGTCTTGACCGTGGCTTCGGCCGCAGCCTATCTCGTGACTTGGCTGAGGCACATGAGCTGACATGACGAAGGCTCCACTCCGGACATCCGAGACAGAAGCGGCGGCGATCGAGGCCGCGGCCGCCGACATCGCCGCGTCCGCGACCTTTCGCCGCCAGATCTTCTTCTGGCTGGCCGGCGCCGCGCTGCTGGCGCTTTTCCTCTATGTCTTCAGCGCCATCCTGCTGCCCTTCGTCGCCGGCATGGTGCTTGCCTATTTCCTCGATCCCGTTGCCGACCGGCTGCAGCGGCTCGGCCTGTCGCGTTTCATGGCGACGGTGGTCATCCTCATCACCTTCCTCATCGTGCTGGTCCTGGCCTTTGTCATCCTCATTCCGGTTCTGGCCACGCAGATGGCCGATTTCGCCGGCAAATTGCCGGAATATCTGACCCGGCTGCAAAGCCTGATCACCTCGTTCGATCCGAAATGGCTGGAGCAGAAGTTCGGCGTCAACGCCAATAGCTTGCGCGACGGGCTGAATTCGCTGCTGACCTCCGGCTTCGGTTTTGTCACCACCGTCTTCACCTCGCTGTGGAGTTCCGGCATGGCGCTGGTTTCTGTGGTCAGCCTGTTCGTGGTGACACCGGTGGTCGCCTTCTACATGCTGCTCGACTGGGACCGCATGGTGGCGGTCATCGACGGCTGGGTGCCACGCGACAACGTCCAGACCGTGCGCGCCATCGCACGGGACATCAACACCGCCACGGCAGGCTTCGTGCGTGGCCAGGGCACGCTGTGCCTGGTGCTGGGCGCCATGTATGCCACCGGGCTGACGCTGACCGGACTGAACTTCGGCATCCTCATCGGCCTGTTCGCCGGGCTGATTTCCTTCATCCCCTATGTCGGCTCGCTGACCGGGCTGGTGCTGGCCGTCGGCGTCGCCTTCGTCCAGTTCTGGCCGGACTGGACGATGATCGTCGCGGTCGCGGTCGTGTTTTTCATCGGCCAGTTCATCGAGGGCAACATCCTGCAGCCGCGGCTGGTCGGCAAGAGCGTCGGCCTGCACCCGGTATGGCTGATGTTTTCGCTGTTTGCCTTCGGCGCGCTGTTCGGCTTCGTCGGCTTGTTGATCGCGGTGCCGGCTTCGGCCGCCGTCGCCGTGCTGGTGCGGTTCGCAATAGCCCGCTATCTCGAATCGCCGCTCTACAAGGGCCGCGGCGCGGCACCTGTGCCGCAGCTTCCGGCCGATCGCGGCGGCGGCCACCGCACGCAACCGCGTCGCTGAAGTGACTGCCCAGCCAACCGACCCGCCGCGCCAGTTGCCGCTCGACCTCGGCCATGGCACCGGCTATTCGCGTGACGAACTCGTCGTCTCCGGCACCAACAACCAGGCGGTTGCGCTGGTCGACCGCTGGCCGGACTGGCCATCGCCGGTGGTGGTGCTGGCCGGTCCCGCGGGTTCTGGCAAGACGCATCTGGCCTCGATCTGGCGCGCGCGTGCCAATGCGGCGGCGGTCGACGCCAGGCGCATCGGCGACAGCATCGCCAATCTCGGCGCGCGGCCGGCGCTGATCGACGATGTCGATACCGGGACGGTTGACGAACAAGGCCTGTTCCATCTGATCAATGCGGTGCGTGGTGCCGGCTCGCAACTGCTTCTGACGGCGCGCCGCTTTCCCTCGGCCTGGGGTGTTGGCCTGCCTGATCTTGCCTCGCGGCTGAAGGCGGCTGCGACAGTCGAAATTCATGAGCCCGACGATCTCTTGCTGGCAGGCGTCATCACAAAACTCTTCGCCGACCGTCAGATCGAGGTCGAACCGCATGTCGTGCAATATCTGGTCCGCCGGATCGAGCGCTCGCTGGCGACAGCGATGCGCGTGGTGGAGCGGCTCGACCGGACGGCGCTCGAACGCAAGACGCCGATCACCAGGGCGCTGGCAGCCGAAACCGTCAGCGCCATGGATGAAGGGCAGGGCGAGTTCGAGATCTAGCCTGAGAGGCCGGTCTCAGAGCCACATTCTGGCGAAATGACGGACCGCGAGATAGACGGCAGAGTGAGCGGCGATATAGCCGGCGGCGACCAGCACAAACATCCCGATACTGACACGCCAGGAGCGGGAGACCACGGCGCCCGGGGCCTGCCTCGCCTGTCTGCGGCTTTCACGGTTGTTCCACATCGCCAGTGCGGCGCAGGCAATTGCC
>NZ_RZRP01000732.1:0-3209 GCF_003997795.1 Mesorhizobium sp. M7A.F.Ca.US.005.03.2.1
GACGACGTCGATGTCCGGATGGTCCACCAGCTCGGCGATCAGCTTCAGGCTGATGTCCAGGGAATGCTGGAGGTCGGCGTCCATGATCAGCACCATGTCGCCGCGCGACTGGTCGAGGCCGGCGAGCACCGCGACTTCCTTGCCGAAATTGCGGCTGAGGCGCACGATCTCCCACGACCCCGTCAGCGCTTGCGAAAACCGCACGGCGCCATCGTCACGACTGCCGTCATCGACGAGGATCTTGTGTACGGTCATGCCGAAGCGTTGTGCCACGGCCACTTCGAGCTCGCCCAGGAGGCACGCGAAGGCCGATGCCGATGCCGCCTCGTTGAAGAACGGTGCGACAATATCGAGGCTCGGCCGCAACTCAACCATTCGCGACTCCCGCATTCACCACCTTTTCCCGTGCCTTGGCCCAGAACCACCAGATCAGCGAACCGGCGATGAAAGTGACGGCGACCGGCCGGAACCAGGGGAAGAGGAAATCGTGCACATGGCGCTCGACGCCGCTCAACCCGGTCACGAACAGCGTCGTCGACAGCACCGAGGCAAGGACGCCGCCCCGTTCTTCACGCCACAACAGGGCGATGGCAAGACCGGCTGGTACCGCGATCATGGCAAAGGTGTTTGGCTCGACGCGCGGGTTGAAGACGCACATGTAGAAAGTGGCTGTCAGGAAGATCGCCAGCGCCGCCTTTCCCTGTTCGAGCCTGCGGTCGAACCAGATGACGGCAGAAAGCGTAAACAGGGCCATGACCATGCGCACGATCGTTGCGCCGAATTCCGGTATTGGCAGTCCTATCGTGGTGAACGGTGCCGTGAAATCGGTGGGCACGAAATGGCTGGTGTTGTCGACGGCCATGGAGGTCAGCATCTGGATGAAGACACGATACTGATCGTTGAGATAGCCGGCGGGAGCAAAAGCGTAAGGCAGTGCCAGCACGAACAGCAGCGCCAGCACCAGCACCGGTATCAACCGGAGCCGAAGGGCTCCTACCAACAACAGCATTATGATCGCGGTCGGCTTGGCGATGATGGCAAGCGAAGCCCAGAAGAACGTCTCCGCCCGCCGCCCTTCCAGCGCCGACAGGGTGAGAAGCCAGCAAGCGCCGGTCAAAAGGATCGTTGCCTGGCCGTTGCGGATCGCCCCCACCGCCATCGGCAAAGCGAGGAAAAGACCGAAAGAAAGCAGCCATGCCAGTTCGCCGCCGCCGAGCTTGCGCACCTGCCGCATCGCGGCGTAGGTCAGCACCGCAAAGCCAATGGAATGCCAAACCAAGCCGCCCAGATGCGGACCAAGCTTGACTATTGGAGTGTAGAGCGCGGCAAAGGCCGGCGCGTAGAGATACCCCATCTCGGACTGGGTGTCGTAGAGCGGCAGACCGGCCTGAAGCGCCACGCTGCCGTCGATATAGGCCTGCCATACCGTCCGCGTGTGCGGTGACCACAGGACCAGGGCAAGAACGACCAGGAACGCTCCGATCCACAGGCCAAACCCCAAACGGTCGAAAACCGGCTTGGAAATCGTCATCAAGGCGCTCCACACAATCCCGGAACTGGATCAGTCCAGCCTGTCCCGGCATTCGATGGCGGCGGCATATCACGGACGAAGTGGCGTGGCATAGGGGGATTAACAGGCGCGGAACCACCGCTACAAACCGATAGCGGCGTCATTGTCGATCCCACGCCCGTCGGGGCTGCCGTCCTTTTTCGGCAATCCCGGAGTCGTCAGAACTTCACGGCAAGATCGACCTTGGCGCCCTGGTCGACCGTGCCGCCGCCGAATTGGCCGGTGTAGGACAGGCCAAGCGTCGCGTTGGCCGACATGTTGAAGTCGAGCCCAGCTTCGATGACGGCGCTGTCCCTGGCGATCGGCATGCCGGCGATGGTGAATTGATCGCCGCCGGCGAAGGCGAAGGTCGAGGTCGGCGTGACATCGTCGAAAGCATGACGCCAGCCGAGCATGCCGCGTGCGGTGACGTTCATGCCGCCGAACGCGAAGTCCGAGGAACCGCGCAGGCCGAGCGTGGTGAAGGTGGCGTCGGTGGACGTACCGATACTGGTCAGGGCCGTAGCACCGCCGGTTTCGGTGAAGCCGTCGGTGTGGACGCTGACATAGGCGAGATTGGCGAAGGGTTCGAACTTGAATTGTCCGGCATCGGCCTTGTAGGCAAGTTCGCCGAAGATCTGCGCGGTGCCGGCATCATAGTCGGCAGACAATCCATCCGTGAAGCCGTTGAAGGCGACGGAGCGTTTGGTCGAAAGGCTGCTCCAGCTATAGGCAGCACCGGTACGGAAGGCGATGGCGCCCCAGTTGGTGCCACCATAGAGGCCAAGGTGATAGCTGTCGGCCTTGCCCGAGGAGTTTCGGTGGTCGGCATCGAAGCTCGAATGGCTGTAGCCACCGAGCAGGCCGACGCGCCAGTTGCCAACCGATGTATCGGCACCCGCCAGCAGGCCGCCGGTCGAACGATCGAAGGCGGCGGCGTTGCCATCGGAGTCGGTATTGCCCCAGGACCCAAAAGCCTGGCCCCAGACGGCAAAGCGGTCGGTGTCGGCGGCAACCATTTCGGGGCCGCCTTCGCCATAGGCCATGACGGGCAATGGGGCCGCGCCAACATCGCGGAAGGCAGAACGGATGCGGCTGGTCGCGGCGTCGCGGACGAAGCGGCTGTCCTCGACCAGCATGCCCTTGGCCGAGGCATGGATTTCGCCCGAGAGCTGATCGAAGGCTGCCTGGGCTTCAGCGTCGGTGGCGAGATTGGCAACGGCATTGAACACAGCCCCACCCGTCAGGCTGTCCAGCCCTTCGCCGGTGGCGATCTGGTTGGGCGTCAGCCCGGCATCGGCGAAAGCATGAACCTTGGTCACGTCGAGATAGGCGTTGTTGCTGTCATAGTCGTCCGTCACCGTCAGGAACGCGGTACTGGTGACGCCAGTCATCGCGGCGAACTGGCCGTTCAGTCCGCTATCGGCGGTCAGCAGGGTATAGCGGCCGACGGAAAAACCTTGCGCCGTCACCGCCAGGGTCGAGCCGGTGATGGTCGCGGCACCGGTGGTGTGAAGGAGATCCGACTGAAGCGCGGCGTTGACGTCGATGGCGTAGGTCGAGCCGGCCGCCAGCGTCACGGTGCCGGCAAGCTCCGTGCGGTCGCCGGCGCCGCCATCCTGCATGGTCAGCCGGCCGGAGCTGGTCAGCTGCTCAAGCC
>NZ_RZRP01000733.1:0-3187 GCF_003997795.1 Mesorhizobium sp. M7A.F.Ca.US.005.03.2.1
GGTCGGGAAGCGTCAGGCGGTCTGCTTGAGCGCTGCCTCGGCGTCGCGCTTGATGCGCTTGACCATCGAGCGAAGGCCGTTGGCGCGCTGCGGCGACAGATGTTCGTCGAGGCCGAGTTCTTTCAATGTCGCTTCCGCATCGGTCTTCTGGATTTCGCTGGCGGTCCTGCCGGAAAACAGCGCCAGCATGATCGCGACCAGCCCACGCACGATATGAGCGCGTCCGAATCGCCGGTGAAGGTGATGACAGGATCGGCTCCAGCTCCGCGTTCAGTGGTCAGCCAGACTTGGCTGACGCATCCCGGCACCTTGTTGGCGGGGCTGCGCTGCTCGTCCGGAAACGGCGGCAACGCCTCGCCGAGTTCGATGACATAGCGATAGCGGTCTTCCCATTCCTCGAGGAACGAGAAGTCGTCGCGGATCGTCTGGATCGTCGTGGTCATGTCTGGGATATAGTCACGCGGCGGCTCCGCGTCACGGAAAAAACAAGGACACCGCGGGCGTCGAGAGGGCAGACAGCCCGCGGTGCGCCGTCGAAACGGCTTAATTCTGAGGCGGCAGGTTGACGGTCTCGGGCAAGACGATTCCTTCGGGCACGCTGCCGGTCATCGTCGACGTGTCGGGGCCGGCGGCGGACTTGTCGTCCATCATCGCTGCCGCGATCTTGGCGGTCTCTTTGGCGCGGGCGGTAATGGTGTGCATCGCCGACTTGCCGGTCTCGCAGACATCGGGTTTGCGTTCGCAAATGCCGGCGATATCGCCAACCGCTTCGCGTGCCGCAAACAAGGCCTGGATCGGTCCGACGCTTTCATGCCCCGCTTCATCGGGGCCGACACTCAATGGCAGCGCCAGCAGCACCAGCGAAAACCAGAAAGCCATTCTTATGAGGAAGACCATGCCCTTGCCCTCTCGTCGTGACCGGATCATGCATCCATATGGCATGACCTCTTTTGTAGGCAGGATTTTGGCACACAGGCGCAAAGGACGGCTTGCGGGCAAAGAGAGAATTTTCCTCAAATTTTAGGCAAATTCGAAACGAACCGTTCTGCAATCGATTTGTCTCAAATCCGAGTAATTTTCCTTAACAACAAATAACCATATATCCCCATGATTTCCCTGCGTTTTTCTTGAAATAGGGACGTCCAGGTGCCGAGTGCGCCCGGCCGATGGGTGCCGTCGGCGGATAACTCTCCGTTTACTATGGCTGCATTTGTCCGTGCTTTCGGCCGCCGGCATCCCGATATTTGCCGCAGGCCGGGCCCTGGTCGGCCCTGCCTTATCCATTCCTTAAACGCTGGATGCGAGTTTCAAAGCCAACCAGAACCATCTGCATAGCAGAGCTGTCCACGACAAGTGCGAGTGCGTTGAGTTGAGTTCAATCAAGGCCAGATACGTTGAATTGCCTGGCGCGATTTCGGCCGGTTGCGAACGTATGGTCCATCCGTCCATCCTTGGGCGGAGCGACCGCGAGCGCCAGCGCCGCTTTATCGGCGTCATGCTCGCCGCTCCTTTCTTTGTCGCCGGTGCCGCGGTCACGCTGGTTACTTCAGGCATGGGCGTCGCCGTCACCATGGCCGCCATTTTCGCCGCCTTTGGCCTGTGCTGGTTCGTCGCCTTGCTGGTGGCGGCGACCGGCAAGATGGCGATAGCGAGTTGGGTCGCCCTGGTGCTGGCCGGCATTTCTCTCGGCAGTCTCATTGCCGCCGCGGGCGGGCTGAGTTCGCCTGTCGCCATGCTTGTCGTGGCGCTGCCTTTTGAAGCCTGGTGGATCGGCGCTTCGCGGCGCGCGGCACTGTGGGGAGCCGTGTCGGCCGCTGTAGCCATCTTGGCTCAGCCTTTGGCTGGAACCGTATTCCCGTTCGCAGGAGCGCAGATCGCGGCGTGGCACTGGTTGGTGCCGTTGGCCTGGACGCTCACACTGATCCCGCGCGCATCGGCATTTCAAAACACGGCCGATGCGGCTGATGTGCTCGACACTGCCGACCGGCTCGAAGACACCATCGATGCGGTGGTCTTGCGCGTCGCCCGTCATGGCGAGGTCCTGGACGCGTCGCCAAAAGCGCGCACGCTTTTGAAACTGCCGCCCGAACTGCTGTCCGGAAACGGCCTCTTCGATCGCGTCCATCTGTCGGATCGCGTTTCCTATCTCAGCGCAATGGCCGACATGCGCGACGGCGCACTGTCGCGCCGGCTCGAATTGCGCATCCGGCTGCCTCAGAATGGCAATGGCCTGACGGCCGACAATTACCGGCCGTTCTCGCTTGATCTCGTGCGTGGTGAGGAACAGGGTGATGTCTTTACGTTCGTCCTGAGGCAGAATGACGAGATCGCCCGGTTGCGCGAGGATCTGGCGGCAGCCAATGAGGCGGCCGCGTCCGCCGAGGTGGCGAAGGGACGCTTCCTGGCGGTGGTCAGCCACGAACTGCGCACGCCGTTAAATGCCATTATCGGCTTCTCGGATATGCTGCTGCATGAGATGTTCGGCGCCTTCAAGGATCCGCGCCAGAAAGAATATGTCGGCTTGGTACGGGATTCGGGCCAGCATCTGCTCGCCGTCGTAACCTCGATACTCGACGTGTCCAGGATTGAATCGGGCGTCTATGCGACCGAACCCGAGCCTTTCCGGTTCGCGGAAGCGGTCGACATGTGCCAGTCGATGATGCAACTGCAGGCGCAGGCCAAGAACATCGATCTGCAGGCGCAGATCGCGCCGGACGCCGGCGACATCAATGCCGATCAGCGCGCCGTGCAGCAGATGCTCATCAACCTGGTCTCCAACGCGATCAAGTTCACTCCCGACGGCGGCGACGTCGTCGTCGGCGCCAAGCGGATCGGTTCGCGCCTGCATTTCTGGGTCAGGGACACCGGCATCGGCATCGCCGAGGAGGATTTCGCCAATCTCGGCAAGCCCTTCATGCAGATCCAGAACGACTATACGCGCCGTTTCGAGGGGACTGGTCTTGGCCTTTCACTGGTCAAGGGCCTGGTGGCGCTGCACGAGGGCACGATGTCCATCGAAAGCATGCCAGGCGAGGGCACCACGGTGACCATCAGCCTGCCGGTGAACGGACCGAAGGGACATCAGGCGGAGAAAGCCGGCGTGCTGACCATGCCTGTGGCGATGGCGAAAGGGGACAGAGATGGCTCGCTCCGGAAAACCGGCTAAGGCGGTCAAGCGCCGCAGCAA
>NZ_RZRP01000734.1:0-3182 GCF_003997795.1 Mesorhizobium sp. M7A.F.Ca.US.005.03.2.1
AAACGTCCATTTGTAGCCGATCAGGCCATCCTCCGGCGTCGTGTGCTGGTCGTGATGGGCGAGCAGCTTGGCGCGGTCGGCGAGATCCTCCGCCTCGCGCCGCACCATTTCAGCCGTCTCCGGCCGCATCCGCCTGGAGAAGCTGACGAAGGTCGCTTCCTTGTCGATATGGGTGATGGCCCAGCCGATGAAATTCTTGTTGGTCATCTCGAACAGCGGCCTGAGCGGCCCTTCGAAGTTCCACTGGATCGGCGTCTCGACCAGCAGTCTCGCCGAAAGACCCCGTCCGAGCGCGATCAGGCCGAGTTCCTCGAGATCGCGCAGATAGAGGAACATCGAAGCCTCGCTCAGGCCTTGCGAGCGCATGATGCCTTCGGGCGTGAACTTTTCTGACAGCATGACGAAGATGAACAGCAGCGCCGGCCGGCCGGCGAGCTTGCGCTCGATCTCCGGCGCGATGTGGTTGACCGGCCCAGGCCCCCGGTTCATCGAGCCGAGCACGTTTTCCAGTTCGACACCGGCCGCAGCGCAAATCTCCATCAGCCGGTCGAGCTTGCAATTGCGCTCATGGAAGATACGCTTCACCGTCGGTTCGGAAACGCCCATGCGTTCGGCCAGCGCGCGATAGGTGACGCCCTTCGCCTTCAACGTCCGCTTCAGCGCCTGGAAGATCAGACCGTTCATCGGATGCACCTCTTGTCGCTAGTTTCGTATCGATATTCGATACTAGCGGTGTCAGGCCTTTCCGGAAAGTATCGAAAGCCATAGCTCTGCCTCGTCATCTCAGGAGAGCAGTCATGAACACCCTCATCCCCTCAGCCTTTATCGCCGTCATCGGCATTGCCGCAGTGCCCGCCGCGGAGGCCGGCGAACTCTGGCGCGCCACCGGGCTCGAACAGCCGGAATCGGCCCTGTTCGACGCCGCTGACAATCGCATCATCGTTTCCAACATATCAGGCAATCCCGGCGAGGCCGACGGCAACGGTTATCTCTCCGTGCTGTCGCTGGACGGCAAGACGGTCACCCAGCACTGGACCGACGGCATGGACGCACCCAAGGGTATGGCGATCTCGGGCGGCAAGCTCTATGTCGCCGACATCACGAAAGTCCGCGTCGTCGACCTCGCCAGCGGCAAGCTGGTCGCCAGCATCTCGGTGCCGAACGCGGTCTTCCTCAACGACGTGACATCGGACCAATCCGGCAAGGTCTATGTCACCGACATGCTGGCCGACGCCATCTACCGCATCGATGGCGACCGGCCGGAGCTGTTCGTTAAGGACGGGGCATTGGCTTCGCCCAACGGCGTCTTTGCCGGTGGCGGCCGATTGATCGTCGCCTCCTGGGGCAAGGGCATCAAGCCCGACTTCAGCACGACGGAGCTTGGCGGCCTGCTGTCGGTCGACATCGCCAGCAAGGTGGTTTCGCCCTTGCCGGCCGCCCAGAAATTCGCCGATCTCGACGGCGTCGTAGCCATCGGCGACACCATCTACGCCACCGCCTACATGACCGGCACGCTCTACCGCTATCATGCGGGCGGCGCGCCGGAGGTGGTGGCGCAGTTCAAGCCGGGCAGCGCCGACATCGGCACCGATGGCAAGTCGATCCTTTATGTGCCGTTGATGAACGAAGGCGAGGTTGTGGCGCTGAAGCTCGATTGAGAGCCATGATCGGCGCCTCAGGGCAGAGCTGCGAGACGTTCGCCAACGGCCGATGGACTGTCGTTAGTCGGCGAGGATCGTATCGTGGCCAATTAACGACGTCCCCGGATCGGCCCACCTTGTGCCAAGCGCCAATAGCCGACATTGCCGAGCAGATATTTTGATCTCGCCTTTGGGCCGGGAGCGGAACGTCCGGTTCGGGACGTGCTTGTGGCGAAGCTTCCGTCGCCACCGGTTCACCGCCGCCGGCGACCATACAGCGCGGAAGTCGCGTATCCCGATCGCTAGAGCACCCCGATACTGCGGAGCAAGGCTTGTAGTTCGGCCTCGACACCTGCCGCCCGCAGGACGGCATCCCGATTAATCCGGCGCGCCAGGTTGGCGCGCGTCATGGGCTTTTTGTATTCCGGCCATTCCTTTTCGAGCGCCTTAACCGCCCCCGGCGTATCGGGCGGGCGGTTGGCCGCCTTGCCCTCCAGATGGCGCAGCAGCATTGCCTCAAAGCAGGGCCGTTGCCAGAGAATCGTGATTCCGTTGTCGGCCGCGAGCTTGCGCGTTCGCTCGGCGCGCTGCGGATCGCGCTCGGCCTGGTCAAAATCCAAAAGCGCGAAGCGTTCCGCGGGCGCACGGCGTTTTCTCTGGAGCAGCTTCAGGCGCAGCACCGCCATCTCGATACGCGACAGCGGATCGCCGGTCCCCGGCCCCAATTCGTCAACGTGCAGGTGCACCGGCAAATTGGCATCGCGGATCAGATCTTGCAGAAAGCCGGCATAACCGACTTCTGACGCTCCCTCGCAGCCAATATAAACCGGACGGCGAAGCTCGATATTGGCGGGCGACGACGGCTCATCCGAGGTGTGGAACCCCGCCGTATGCACCGCTCAGATATTTGCGGTAATGGTTCTCGTCGCGGCGCACCTTCACGTCCATGAGGCTGTAAAGGTGGCTGCGGCCCTGCCGGTCCTTCTCGCAGATCACGATTTCCTCCTTGTTGAGGTCATCGAGCAGCGAGGCCGAATGGCAGGAGAGCCATAGCTGCGCGTCGAACTTGTTACGTCCCGAGGCCGCATAGAACCAGCGCACCAGCTCGGGCAGCATGTTCGGGTGAATGGCCGCGTCCATTTCGTCGATCGCGGCGATTCCGCCGGTATCGAGTGCGCTCATGATGAAAGGGAACATCTTGATAAAGGCCCGCGTGCCGTGGCTTTCCATCAGCCAAGGCATTTCGACCGCAAGACCCGCGTGCTTAAACAGCAGCAGCGGCCCGTTGTCCGTATGCTGAAAGCGCATCCCTTCCACACCCACATCTATGCGGCTTAGCTCATCCTTCAGCCGCGAGACGACGTTGGGCTGGTTCTTTAGATAGTCGATCACGTCGCGATCGACGAAGGAGTGCACAGGCTCAATTTGGAAGAAGGCCTTGCGCGCCGTATCCACAAGAAGCTGCGCGGTCGGGTGCTGGAATTTCGCGAATGATGACAGCACCGTGTGATTGCCGGCGAGCGTCTTCACGAGGTGCTGGAA
>NZ_RZRP01000735.1:0-3182 GCF_003997795.1 Mesorhizobium sp. M7A.F.Ca.US.005.03.2.1
AGCCAAGGTTGCGCGCCTAACGCGGCGGCGACCTCCACATGCCTCGCCAGCGATTCGGCATCATGGCCGCGCCGTGGATCGTGATGGCAGATAATATGGGCGACGCCGAGCTGGTGCAGCGTCTCGACATGCCGCAATGCAGCCGAAGCATCCTCGGGCTGGAGCCCAATGCCGAGAGGGGGCATCGTGCCCTCCGCCTCGCCAAGCGTCAGGACGGCTGCGCCCCCAGCCCAACGCGACGGAGCCCTCGGAAAGCCCTTGACGGTCAGGGTGATCTTCTGTTGGACGACCTCGCCTGGCTCGATCCTGTATGGCCAGGGCAAGGCGAGGGGACGAACATAGGTTTTGTAGGAGGCGTCGGTCCAGTTCCGCTGGTCTTCCATCTCGAAGGCGTCGCCCTCCATCAGGCAGGTGACCTCCAGCCCGCCGGGAGTACGGTGCGCTATTTCACGAAGATCCATCATCGGCTGTACAGGATCGATCTCTACGGGAAAGCGTGTCTCGACCCTTTCGCCGCTTGTATGCGTGATCGTGGCCGGCGCGCCGCTCACGCCCTCAATAGGATGCAGGACGACAAACCCGGTTCGATTCGTCAGAAGCCCGGTCGGCGTCTTCCCGCGAGCCGAATAGGTCAGCACGCCGGCTGCGGACCCTTCGATGACGACTTCGTAGCCAAAGGTCTCGCCATTGCCGGCTACTCCTGCGCGGTAGCTGATCCAAAATCGATCGCCATCTTGCTGGACGATCAGATCCGCAATTTTCGGAATCAGCGTCGCCCAGTCCTTGTCGCGCACGACGAAGGAGATTGCGCGGATCGCCTCTTCGCCATGCATACGGACGTCGCGTAGGTTGGCGCCGTCAAAAAGTACGCTGAGCGGACCGGCATTCAGCACGCGCTCCTCTGCCGGGGGCTCCTCGGTACCGTAAAGCCGGACCGTGCGGGAGGGATCGGAATGTGTCATCGGCGTGCTCCCGATCTCAGACGCGGCGCGATTTCCAGGTGATGAGGCGCTCGGCCAGCAGGGCGAGGATGATGATGGCGCCGATAGCAGTCCCCTGCCAGAACGGCGAGACGCCGAGCAAGTTCAGTCCATTGCGAATCATCACCATGATCAGAACCCCCATCAGCGTGCCGAATATGGTGCCTCGTCCACCGTAGAGGCTCGCGCCACCGATGACCACGGCCGCTATGGCGTCGAGTTCAAGCTGGTTTCCGCCGATCGGGTCGGCCGACATGATCTGTGCCAGCGAAAAGGTCATCGCTGTCGCCGAAAGGGCCCCGCAGGCCACATAGGGGAAGATCGAGTAGAAGAGGGTGTTGAGGCCGGCGGCCCGGGCGGCTTCGAGATTCGAGCCGACAGCGTAGATCGTGCGCCCGCCCTTCGAATATGTCAGCCACGCCCAGGTGGCGACGTAGAGCGCGATGAGGAAGACGACGTTGGTGGGGATGCCGAGCAGGGTCGTGTAGACGATGTTCTGCAGCCCCATCGGCAGTCCCGAAATCGAGCGCTGCCCCGACACGATGTAGGCAAGACTGCGCCCCATCGCCATGACGCCGAGCGTCACCACGAAGGGCGCCAAGCCGAACACCGCGATGAGAACGCCGGAGAAAAGCCCGATCAGTGCGCCGCAGCCGACGGCGAGCGCTATCGCTAAGGGAATGGGAAATTCCTTCAGAAGCAGGGCGAGAACAATGCCGGTCAGGCCGGCAACCGAACCGACGGAAAGGTCGATGCCTCCGGTCAGAATCACCAGGGTCATGCCGACGGCAACAATGCCCAGCACCACCGACTGGTCGAGGATGTTGAACACGTTACGTTCGGTGAAGAAGTAGGGCGAGATGAACGACAGGATCACCGCAAGCACCACGGCAAGGCCGAGCATTCGGAACTCAAGGGTGCTGGTGAATCTAGGCATGGCAAAGGATCGGGAGGGCGCATTCATGCGTCGATCTCTTCGTTTGGAGGTGTATCGAACAACCCGGCCATGCGGGCCGACAGCGTCTCAGTTTTCGGCAGCTTGGATCCCGGCGGTAGGGTGAGGCCGATCCAGCCGAGATCGTGGCCCCTGCGGTTGGAGAGTGGCGCAAGCACAGTAGACCGGCCGTCGTTCTCAGTCACGATGCCTGGCTGGCGCCCTTCAAGAGCGAGGGGGATCGCCGTCTGGTGCGCCAGGTAGACATGGCCGGCCGCGAGTCCCATTGGTGTACTACGTGCACTGTTGGCGATGGCGAGGCAGACGAACCGGTCGTCGTCGATCAGTCCCCAGAATGCCGTGCCGCCGTAGCTGGCGACAAGATCCCGCAGGAATGCGGCATTGCGCTCTGCTGAACTTCGCGGCGCAGCGAGCAATGTCAGGCTCTCTTCGCTCAGGAGCGAAGCCGGCAGGTCGGCGATGGTATAGCCGTCACTCACCACGACGACCCGCTCGCAAACTCCCAGGAGCTCCCCAAAGTCCGAGGAGATCACCACCACGGCAATCCCCTTTTCGGCGACTTCGCGCAGCAGCTCGTAGATCGCCTGGCGTGTCCCGATATCGACGCCCTTCGTTGGTTCATCCAGAATGAGCACTTCGGGCTCGATCAGCAGCCAGCGCGCGATGATGACCTTCTGTTGCATGCCGCCGGAGAAGTGCAGGAGGTTTGCTTCCATCCGGTCGGTGGGAAGGCCGAGACGGAAAATAAGCTCGCGGGCTTGTTTTCGACGCGCTGAGTGGCCGCGGCCAAAACCCCTGTGCTTGCCCATCTGGGTGAGGAAAAGGTTCTCGCCGACCGTCATATCAGGCACGATATTCTGGGCGCGCCGGTCCTCGGCGACCATGCCGAGGCCAGCGCGAATTGCCGCGATGGGGCTATTGGGAGGAATCTCCTTGCCGCCGACGAGGATGCGCCCCCCGTTGCGATGGCGTAGCCCGAATATCGCTTCGGCGCTCTCCGTGCGCCCAGCTCCGACAAGGCCGCCGAGGCCGAGAATTTCGCCCTTGCGCACCATGAACGAGACGTTACGCACCATCGGCGAAGCGCTGAGCCCGGTCACCTCGAGAGCCACCGGCTGCTCGTTCGAGGCCGCAGGCGATGATGCCTTGCGATACACATTGCCGATGTCGCGTCCCACCATGTGGCGGATGACGTCAGCCTGGGTGAGACCGGCCGTCGACAGGCCTTCCGCCACGGTCTTGCCCTC
>NZ_RZRP01000736.1:0-3179 GCF_003997795.1 Mesorhizobium sp. M7A.F.Ca.US.005.03.2.1
GGTCTCGGCACTGCCGCCGCCGAGACGGCCAACATATGGGTGCGCGCCGACGGTTCGAATTTCATGCCGAGGATCGTCGATGCCTACAACAAGGCGCACACCAACCAGGTCAAGCTCGATATCATCCCCAATGCCGAGATCATCCCCAAATACGGTGCCGCGGCCGCCGGCGGCACAGCGCCCGACGCGCTGTCGCTCGACCTGATCTACACGCCCTCCTTCGCCGCAGCCGGCCAATTGGAGGACATCACCGACTGGGCAAAGTCCCTGCCCTATTTTGCCAGCCTGTCGCCGGCGCATGTTAAGACCGGCACCTACAAAGACCACATTTACGGCCTGCCCTTCTCCGCCGACGCCTCGGTGCTGATCTGGAACAAGAAGCTGTTCAAGCAGGCCGGCCTCGATCCCGAAAAAGGCCCGGCCAACTGGGCCGAGATCGCGGCCGATGCCGAGAAGGTCAACGCGCTCGGCGGCAACATCAAGGGCTTCTACTTCTCGGGCAATTGCGGCGGCTGCAACATCTTCACCTTCACGCCCCTGATCTGGGCGTCTGGTGGCGACATCCTGAGCGAAGACGGCTCGAAGGCGACGCTGGACAGCCCGCAGCTGCGCGGCGCCATCGATCTCTACCGCTCGATGGTCAAGAAGGATCTGGTACCGGCAGGCGCACAGACCGACACCGGCGCCAATTTCTTTGCCGCCTTCGCCGCCGGCAATATCGGCATCTCGCCGTCCGGCGCCTTTGCCATCGGCGCGCTCAACACCCAGTATCCCGACATCGATTACGGCGTCACCTTCCTGCCGGGCAAGGACAGCGGCTGGTCGTCCTTTGCGGGCGGCGACAATTTCGTCGTCACCAAGGGCACCACGAAACTGCCCGTGGTGAAGGAGTTCCTCGATTTCGCCTATTCGCTCGAGGGCCAGACCATCCTTGCCAAATACGGAAGCCTGCCGGTGCGCGGCGACATCGCCAAGGACGCGTTGAAGGATCTCGATCCGCGCTACCAGATCGCCGCCGAAGCCATGGCCAAGGGCAAGACGCCCTATTCGGTGGTGTTCAACGACCTGATCAACTCCGCCAACGGCCCGTGGACGCAGATGATCAACGAGGTCTTCTTCGGCGACGATGTCGATGGCGCGATAGCCAATGCGCAGGAAACGATGCAGTCGATCATCGACCAGGCGCCGCAGAAGTAGCGGACGCCTGCCGGCCGCCCGCCTGTCTCCCTGGGCGGGTGGCCGGATACCGCATCGCCAACGGCAGGGCTATCGCGTTGAGAAAAGACCCCCTCATCCGGCCGCTTCGCGGCCACCTTCTCCCCGCTGGGGAGAAGAGGCTGGCACCATCCCCGGCAACCTCCTCTCCCCTCGGGGAGAGGTCGGATTGCCCCGAATTGCTCTCTTCAATTGGGTTGGCAATCCGGGTGAGGGGGTTCTTTGCCAATGTCCCAATAGCATCGAGCGCGCAGTCATGACCGTCATCACCGCAGCAACCCCTGCCCCGCCCCGCGCCCGCAAGGTCGCCAGCCGCCACCAATGGATCGGCCTGCTCTATGTCGCGCCGGCTGTCGCGCTGGTCGTCGTCTTTTTCCTGATCCCGCTCGGCATGACGGCGTGGATGTCGCTGCACAACTGGCCCCTGATGGGCGAGCACAGCTTTATCGGCCTCGGCAACTATGTCGCCATCCTGCGCGACACCCGGTTCTGGAACGCGCTGCGCTTCACCGCCTACTACACCGTGATCGTCACCATCGCGATCTTCGTGGTGGCGTTTCCGCTGGCACTGTTCGTCGAGCGGCCGCGGCCGCTGACCAATCTTTACCGGACGATGTTCTTCATGCCGGCGGTTGTCGGCTTTGCCTCGGCCAGCCTGCTCTGGTCATGGCTGTTGAACGTCGATTCCGGCCTGTTCAGCCCGGCCGCCTACGACCTTGGCCTGATCGACAGGAAGTTCAACCTTTTGGCCACCTTCCAGCCGGCCTTCTGGTCGATCATCGCCATGGTCGTCTGGAAGGTCGCCGGCTTCACCATGATCATTCTGATGGCCGGCCTGCAATCGATCCCGCAGGATCTGCAGGAGGCGGCCGTCATCGACGGCGCCGGTCCGTTCGCCAGGTTCAGGGCGATCACTTTGCCGCTGATGCGCCGCACGCTGGCGCTGGCCCTGATCCTGTCGGTCGCCGGCTCGATCCTCGCCTTCGACCAGTTCTACATCATCCTGCGCGGCGGCCCACGCAACCAGACGCTGACGGCGGTCTACTGGATCTTCAACCAGTCCTTCGTGTCGTTCAAGCTCGGCTACGGCGCGGCTTTGTCGATGGTGCTGCTGGTGATCCTGGTGGCGCTCAGCCTCGTCCAGCTGTGGCTGCTGCGCAAGCCGGAGGGGCTCGACTGATGGCGCAGGCCGCTTCCCGCAACCGCCGGCTCTTGAGCCGCATCGGCGAGCATTCGACCGGCATCGTCGCCTCGGTGCTGTTTGCCGCGCCGATCGTGTGGGCGGTGCTGTCGGCGTTCAAGCCAGCGACCGAAGCGCGCCTGCCGCCGCTGCCGCCCTGGCCGACATCAGGCTTCTCGCTGGAGAACTACGCCACGCTCAACAGCTTCGGCGACGGGCTGTGGGTCTCGGCGCAAAACAGCATCTACGTCTCGGTGATGACCGTCGTGCTGTCGGTCGCCGTCAGCGTGCTGGCCGGCTACGGCTTTTCGCGGTTCCGGTTTCCGTTCAAGGACCTGTTCTTCATCCTCATCCTGTCGACGATCATGATCCCGTTCCAGTCGATCCTGACGCCGATCTTCCTGGTGCTGACCAAGCTTGGCCTGCACAACACGCTGACCGGCCTGGTCGGCGTTTATGTGACGCTGCAACTGCCGTTTTCGATCTTCATGATGCGCAACGCCTTCGACGCAGTGCCGCGCGAGATCGAGGAAGCCGCCCGCATGGACGGCGCCGGCAATCTCACCATGCTTTGGAAGGTGATGCTGCCGCTGGTCTGGCCGGGCGTCGTCACCATCGCCCTGTTTGCCTTCCTCGGCGCCTGGAACGAATTCCTCGCCGCCCTCGTGCTGATGACCGATCAATCCAAATTCACGCTGCCCGTGATGATGACCGCACTGCAGTCGGGCCGCTTCGGCGCCATCGACTGGGGCGCGGTGCAGGCGGGCGTCACCGTGATGATGGA
>NZ_RZRP01000737.1:0-3160 GCF_003997795.1 Mesorhizobium sp. M7A.F.Ca.US.005.03.2.1
GGCTGCAGGACGCTCGGCCAGGACGAGGTCCGCGGGCTGATCATCGCCAAGAGCCTGAAGACCATTCCCGCCGTCATGCAGGAACTGGAATGGACGACCTCCTGCGGCTGCGCCAAATGCCGGCCGGCGCTCAATTACTATCTCGTCTGCGACTGGCCGGACGACTACGCCGACGACTACCAGTCGCGCTTCATCAACGAGCGCGTCCACGCCAACATCCAGAAGGATGGCACCTATTCGGTGGTGCCGCGCATGTGGGGCGGGGTGACCAATGCCGCTGAACTGCGCGCCATCGCCGACGTTGTCGACAAGTTTGAAATCCCGATGGTCAAGGTCACCGGCGGCCAGCGCATCGACATGCTCGGCATCCGCAAGGAAGACCTGCCGGCGGTGTGGGCCGATCTCGGCCAGGCCGGCTTCGTCTCCGGCCACGCCTATGCCAAGGGGTTGCGCACGGTGAAGACCTGCGTCGGCTCGGACTGGTGCCGCTTCGGCACGCAGGATTCGACGGGCCTCGGCATCCGCATCGAAAAATTCATGTGGGGCTCGTGGACGCCGGCCAAGGTCAAGATGGCGGTGTCGGGCTGTCCGCGCAACTGCGCCGAGGCGACCTGCAAGGATGTCGGCGTCATCTGCGTCGACTCCGGTTACGAGATCCATTTTGCCGGTGCGGCCGGCCTCGACATCAAGGGCACCGAAGTACTCGGGCTTGTGAAGACTGAGGACGAGGCGCTGGAGCATATCGTGGCGCTGACGCAGATGTACCGCGAGCAGGGCCGCTACCTCGAGCGCATCTACAAATGGGCCAAGCGCATCGGCATCCCCGAGATCAAGCGCCAGATCATGGACGATGGCGACAAGCGCAAGGCCTATTACGAGCGCTTCGTCTTCAGCCAGAAATTCGCCCAGGTCGACCCGTGGTCGGAACGCGTTTCCGGCAAGGACAAGCACGAATTCCGGCCAATGGCTTCGGTCGGTTTTGCGCAGGCGGCGGAGTGAGCGTCATGAACTGGATATCGATAGGCTCTCTCTCCGACATCCCTCGCCGCGGCGCGCGCTGCGTCGCCACGCCGGAAGGAAAAATCGCGGTCTTCCGCACCCAGGACGATCAGGTCTACGCTATCGACGATCATTGCCCGCACAGAGGCGGACCGCTCAGCCAGGGCATCGTGCACGGCACGGCGGTGACCTGTCCCTTGCACAATTGGGTGATTTCGCTGGAAACGGGCAAGGCGCTCGGCGCCGACGAGGGCGCGGTGCGCACCATTCCGGTGCGGATCGAAGGCGAGCATCTGTTCATTGCGCTGGAAGCGCTGGCCAGCCGCGCGGCTTGACCCCATGGAGATCGATGAAGCGCGCGAGGTGAGGACCACCTGCCCCTATTGCGGGGTGGGCTGCGGCGTGCTGGCGAAGGTCGCCGCGGACGGGCAAGTGTCCGTGCGCGGCGACCCCGACCACCCGGCCAATTTCGGCCGGCTCTGCTCCAAGGGCTCGGCACTGGCCGAGACCATCGATCTCGACGGCAGGCTGCTTCATCCGGAGATCCACGGCCGCCGCGCCGGCTGGGACGAGGCGCTCGACCTCGTCGCCTCGACCTTCTCGCAAACCATTGCCGAGCACGGGCCCGATGCGGTCGCCTTCTATGTCTCCGGCCAGTTGCTGACCGAGGACTACTACGTCGCCAACAAGCTGATGAAGGGCTTTGTCGGCTCCGCCAACATCGACACCAATTCGCGCCTGTGCATGGCCTCTTCGGTCGCCGGCCACCGCCGCGCTTTCGGCTCCGACACCGTGCCCGGAACCTATGATGATCTGGAGCTTGCCGACCTGATCGTGCTGGTCGGCTCCAATCTCGCCTGGTGCCATCCGGTGCTCTACCAGCGCATCGCGGCTGCCCGGGAAAAGCGGCCGGAGATGAAGATCGTGCTGGTCGACCCGCGTCGCACCATGACCGCTGACATTGCCGATATGCATCTGGCGATCGCGCCGGATGGCGACATCGCTTTGTTCACTGGCCTGCTCGCCTATCTCGGCCAGCACAATGCGCTCGACCGCACCTATATCACGACGCACACGACGGGCTTCGGGCAAGCGCTTTTCGCCGCCTCCGCGCTGGACCTGGCTGGCGTCGCTGCTGCCACGGGCCTGAGCGAGGACGAGCTTGACCGGTTCTACAGCCTGTTCGCGGCGACCTCCAAGACCGTGACCGTCTACAGCCAAGGGGTGAACCAGTCGTCTTCGGGCACCGACAAGGTCAATGCCATCATCAACTGCCATTTGGCCACCGGCCGCATCGGCAAGCCAGGGGCAGGGCCGTTTTCGGTGACCGGCCAGCCCAACGCCATGGGCGGGCGCGAGGTCGGCGGCATGGCCAACATGCTGGCCGCCCATATGGAGATCGAAAACCCCGATCATCGCGACCGCGTGCAGCGCTTCTGGAACGCGCCGGCCGTTGCCGGAAAGCCCGGCCTGAAGGCAGTCGAGATGTTCAAGGCGGTTGCCGACGGGCACATCAAAGCGCTGTGGATCATGGCCACCAACCCGGTCGATTCGATGCCGGACGCCGATGCCGTCGAAGCGGCGATCAAGGCGTGCCCGTTCGTGGTGGTGTCGGACGTGCTGGCCCGGACCGATACCGTCCGCCACGCCCATGTCCGGCTGCCCGCCGCCGCCTGGGGCGAGAAGGATGGCACCGTCACCAATTCCGAACGCCGTGTGTCGCGCCAGCGCGCGTTTTTGCGCGTGCCCGGAGATGCGCTGCCTGACTGGCGGATTATTGCCGAGGTGGGCAAACGGATGGGGTTTGGTGAGGCGTTTTCCTACGCGTCGCCGGCGGAGGTGTTTGCCGAGCATGCCGCGCTGTCGGGGTTCGAGAATGATGGTGCGCGGGATTTCGACATCGGGGCTTATGCCGGGGTTGATGGGGAGGGATATGAGGCGCTTGAGCCGTTCCAATGGCCAGCGCCGAGCCAAGGCGCCCCCCTCTGGCCTGCCGGCCATCTCCCCCTCAAGGGGGGAGATCGGCTGTCATGGCCGTCTTCGCCAATTCACAACGTCGCAAAGCGAAAGCGGTCGGCGAAGCTGCCAATCTCCCCCCTTGAGGGGGAGATGGCCGGCAGGCCAGAGGGGGGCGCCTTGGCTCGGCGCTGGCCATTGGAAC
>NZ_RZRP01000738.1:0-3156 GCF_003997795.1 Mesorhizobium sp. M7A.F.Ca.US.005.03.2.1
TTGCAGGTCTCGGCAATCCGGGCGCGAAATACGCCGGCAATCGGCACAATGTCGGTTTCATGGCGGCGGACGCAATCGCCCGCCGCCATTCCTTTTCGCCCTGGTCGAAGAAATTTCAGGGCCTGATCGCCGAGGGCTCGCTCGGCGGCGAAAAAGTCGTCCTGATCAAGCCGCAGACCTTCATCAACCTGTCCGGCCAGTCGGTCGGCGAAGCGCTGCGCTTCTACAAGCTCGAGCTTTCCGCGCTCACCGTCTTCTATGACGAGATCGATCTTGCCGAAGGCAAGCTGCGCATAAAGACCGGCGGCGGCGCCGGCGGCCATAACGGCATCCGTTCGATCGATGGCCATGTCGGCAACGCCTATCGCCGCGTACGCATCGGCGTCGGCCATCCAGGCGTCAAGGAAATGGTCCAGCACCATGTGCTCGGCGATTTCGACAAGGCGGACCGCGAATGGCTTGACCCGCTGCTCGACGCGATCGCCGACAACGCCGCCATGATCGCCAAAGGCGACGAATCCGGCTTCATGAACAAAGCCAGTCTCGCCGTCCAGGGCAAGGCCGGGCCGGAGCCCGAAAAATCGGCACCTAAGCAGCCGGCGCAGAAGCAGCAAAGTCACGTCCGCCAAGCACGGCCCCAACAGCCCCTGGCCAAGCCGCCGGAAAGCGGTCCGATGGCCGCCATGCTGAAGAAGCTGTTCGGCGGCAAGGACTGAGCATCAAGGGAACCGAAGGGCTTGACGTTGATCACCCCTATCGCCCATAGCCCTGATCAAATTTCTATTTCCCGATAGGACCGGACAAAATGGGTTTCAAATGCGGCATCGTTGGCTTGCCCAACGTCGGCAAGTCGACGCTTTTCAACGCGTTGACCAGAACGGCTGCGGCGCAGGCCGCCAACTATCCGTTCTGCACCATCGAACCGAATACCGGCGAGGTCGCGGTGCCCGATCCGCGCCTGCAGAAGATCGCGGCGATTGGCAAGTCAAAGGAGATCATCCCGACCCGCATCTCCTTCGTCGACATTGCCGGTCTGGTGCGCGGCGCCTCGAAGGGCGAAGGGCTGGGCAACCAGTTCCTCGCCAACATCCGCGAGGTCGACGCCATCGTGCATGTGCTGCGCTGCTTCGAGGATGACGACATTACCCATGTCGAGGGCCGCATCGACCCGGTGGCCGATGCCGAGACGGTCGAAACCGAGCTGATGCTCGCCGACCTCGACAGCCTCGAGCGCCGCATCGTGCAATTCCGCAAGCGCGCCGGCAGCAAGGACAAGGAAGCGACGTCAGTGCTGCCGATGATGGAGGCAGCGCTAGAACTGCTGCAGGCCGGCAAGCCGACCCGCATCCTGCTCAAGGATATTTCGGCCGAAGATTTGCGCATCCTGCAGGGCCTGAACCTTCTGACCTCGCATCCCGTGCTCTATGTCTGCAACGTCGCCGAGGCCGACGCAGCCACCGGCAACGAGCACACCAGGGCCGTGGAAAAGATGGCGACCGCCCAGGGCGCCGGCACCGTGGTGATCTCGGCCGCCATCGAAGCCGAGGTCGCACAGCTCTCCGATGAGGAAGAGATGGAATTCCTGTCCTCGCTCGGCCTCGACGAGCCCGGCCTCAACAAGGTCATCCGCGCCGGCTACGATCTGTTGCACCTCATCACCTACTTCACCGTCGGGCCGAAGGAGACGCGCGCCTGGACCATCCATAAGGGCGACAAGGCCCCCCAGGCCGCCGGCGTCATCCACACCGATTTCGAGCGCGGCTTCATCCGCGCCCAGACCATCGCCTACAATGACTTCGTCACACTGGGCGGCGAAGTGGCGGCCAAGGAAGCCGGCAAGGCCCGCGACGAAGGCAAGGAATATGTCGTCCAGGACGGCGACATCCTGCTGTTCAAGTTCAACACGTGATTTGATGGAAGTCCTTCGAGACTGTCCGCGGGCCGGCTGAGCCGACCACCAGATATCAGGCCCAAAGTGTCGCCTATAAAGCTGATAATATTTGATTGTGACGGCGTCCTCGTGAACAGCGAGGAGATATACCAGGCAACCGAGCTTGAATATCTGGCGGCGGCCGGCATCACGTTCGAACCAAGCGCCTATACGCAAGCCTTCATGGGATTGTCTCCCGCTATGTGGCAGGCGAAGCTCGAAGCGATCGGCCAAGAGCGAGCCAAGCCGCTCTCTCCGCTCTTTTTTGAACAGCTTGCCGACCACACCAACGAACGCTTGCGTAAGAATCTGGCGGCCTTACCCGATGCACGGAATGTGATTGGCCGGCTCGCCGCATGGAGATGTGTGGCGTCAAGCACGCCGCTGGCCCGATTGCGTTGGAAACTCGAACACACGGGCCTTGTCGACCTTTTCGATCCTAATATTTTTTCATCGGACATGGTCGTCAATGGAAAGCCGGAACCAGACCTGTTCTTGCATGCGGCGGACACGATCGGTGTTCATGCAAAGGAGTGCATCGTGGTCGAGGACAGCGTGAATGGCGTCCTGGCGGGCAAGGCAGCAGGTATGCGCGTGATCGGATTTACCGCTGGCAGTCATTGCACCGGCACTCATGGCGATGCTCTGTTGCGACATGGCGCGGATGCCCTCGTCGGCGCATACGAGGACTTGGAGGTCACTCTAGCCAGTCTTTAGATCGATCCGCTGACGCGGCTTCCGAGCCGCGAGGGCCGTCCCCCGGCCCGATTCGGGCTTGTCTTGATTTTGTCACGTCACAGGTCTAAGCGGCAGACGCACGGTCGGCGCTGGCGCCGGGAACCGTGCAATCCAACACGACGCGTCAATCCGAACACACCCTTTGGCCCCAGCAAGGGATATCAGGCGATGATCAAGGCCTTCGTCGTGGACAATGATCGCCTGCGCCTCGTCGACGATCTCCTGGCAAACAGCGAGACCATCGTCTGGGCGGACCTGTTCAACCCGACAAAGGAAGAGGAAGCGACGATCGAGAGCTGGCTCGGCGTGGCCATTCCGACACGCGAGGAGATGGAGGAGATCGAGATTTCGAGCCGCCTCTATGTCGAGGACGGCGCCTACTTCATGACCGCAACCCTGCCCGCCCAGACCGAGGTCGACGATCCCTTGATGTCGCCGGTCACCTTCGTGCTCGCCGGCACAAGGTTGATCACTGTGCGCTACCACGA
>NZ_RZRP01000739.1:0-3148 GCF_003997795.1 Mesorhizobium sp. M7A.F.Ca.US.005.03.2.1
ATCATGAGCGGGTCGCCTTCCAGCTTGCCGACCACCGTGCCGGCATGGATATGGTCGACGCCGGCCATGCGCATCCATTTGCAGATGACGCGGAAATTCATGCCGTGGTTCTTCTGGCGCGAATAGGTCGAGTTGCCGGCACGGTGCAGGTGCAGGATCATGTCGTTGCGGCGTGCCCACTTGGCCATCGACTGGATCGCCGTGTAGCCGATGACGAGGTCGATCATGACGATGCAGGAGCCAAGTTGCTTGGCGAATTCGGCGCGCTCGTACATCTCCTCCATCGTGCCGGCGGTGACGTTGAGATAATGGCCTTTGACCTCGCCGGTGGCGGCCGACGCCTTGTTCACGGCCTCCATGCAGTAGAGGAAGCGGTCGCGCCAATGCATGAAGGGCTGCGAGTTGATGTTCTCGTCGTCCTTGACGAAGTCGAGGCCGCCCTTCAGCGCTTCATAAACGACGCGCCCGTAATTGCGTCCCGACAGGCCGAGCTTCGGCTTCGTCGTTGCGCCGAGCAGCGGCCGGCCGAACTTGTCGAGCCGCTCACGCTCCACCACGATGCCGGTCGCCGGCCCCTGGAAAGTTTTGAGATACGCCACCGGGATACGCATGTCTTCCAGCCGCAACGCCTTGACTGCCTTGAAGCCGAACACATTGCCGATGATCGATGCGGTCAGGTTGGCGATCGAGCCCGGCTCGAACAGGTCGAGGTCGTAGGCCATGTAGGCGAAGTACTGTTGCTCGGTCTTGGTTCCGGGACCGGTGTTCGGCACCGGCTCGGATCTGAACGCCTTGGCGCGATAGAGCTCGCAAGCTGTCAGCCGGTCGGTCCACACCACGGTCCACGTCGCGGTGGAGGATTCACCGGCGATGGCGGCTGCCGCCTCCTCGTGGTCGACACCGGGTTGCGGCGTGATCCGGAACATGGCGATCAGATCGGTTTCCTTGGGCCTGTAGTCAGGCTCCCAGTAGCCCATCTTCTTGTAGGGGATGACCCCTGACTTGTAGCGCTCCTTGCCTTCCTTGAGCGTCCCCGCTGGCAGTATGTCGATCTTGTTCATGACAGGTCTCCTGTTTGTTGCTCAGGCGGCTTTCGCGGTTGCGATTTGGGGGTCGAGTTTTCCCGCGGCGTAACGTTTCGCCATCTCGTCCATGGCGATGACCTTGATCTTCGAGGCGTTGGACGCCGTACCGAAACGCTCGAAGCGGTCCCGGCAAAGGTCGCGCAAGGCATCCATGGCGGGCTTCAGGAATTTGCGGGGATCGAACTCGCGCGGGTCTTCCGTCGCGACGCGGCGGAACTGCCCGGCCATGGCCATGCGGCAATCGGTGTCGATATTGACCTTGCGCACGCCGTAGCGGATGCCGCGCTCGATCTCCTCGACCGGGACGCCAAAAGTCTGGGGCATCTCGCCGCCGTATCTGTTGATGATGTCCTGCAACTCCTGCGGCACAGAGGAAGAGCCGTGCATGACCAGATGCGTGTTGGGCAGCTTCTCGTGGATCGCCTCGATCACCTGCATGGCCAGGATGTCGCCGTCCGGCTTGCGGGTGAATTTGTAGCCACCGTGCGAGGTGCCGCAGGCAATCGCCAGCGCGTCGACCTGGGTTGCGGTCACGAAGTCGACCGCCTGATCGGGATCGGTCAGGAGCTGGTCGTGGGAGAGCGCGCCCTCGGCGCCGTGGCCATCCTCGGCCTCGCCTTGGCCGGTTTCCAGCGAGCCGAGCACGCCCAGTTCGCCTTCGACGGAAGCGCCGACCCAATGCGCCATACGTGCGACGCGTTCGGTTATGGCGACGTTGTAGTCGTAGCTTGCCGGCGTCTTGGCGTCCGCCATCAAGGATCCGTCCATCATCACCGAGGTGAAGCCGTGGCGGATCGCGGAAAGGCAGGTGGCCTCGCTGTTGCCGTGGTCTTGATGGATGCATAGCGGGATGGTTGGGTGGATTTCGGTCAGCGCCTCCATCATCTTGGCCAGCATGATGTCGTTGGCATAGGATCGGGCGCCACGCGAAGCCTGGATGATGACAGGCGCGTCGCAGGCCTTGGCCGCTTCCATGATGGCGAGGCCCTGTTCCATGTTGTTGATGTTGAATGCCGGTACGCCGTAGCCGTGCTCGGCGGCATGGTCGAGAAGCTGGCGAAGGGTGATGCGAGCCATTGTGAATCCTCCTAGATGATGAGCTTCAGCGCCGCTGCAGCAACCGCTTCGGACGTGATGTTGAAATGCCGGTAGAGGTCGGGGGCAGGGGCGCTGGCGCCGAAGCCGGTCATGCCGACGAAAGCGCCGGTCTCGCCGATCCAGCGGTCCCAGCCCAGCCGGGCTGCCGCTTCGACCGCGACGCGCGGCGCCGAGCCGAGGACGGCCTTGCGGGTGGCGCTTTCCTGCTCCTCGAAAAGCTCCCAGCACGGCATCGACACGACGGCGGCGGCGACACCATGCTCGGTCTCCAGCCTTTCGGCGGCAGCAACCGCGATCTCGACCTCCGAGCCGGTGGCGATCAGGGTGACGGCACGGTGCTCGGCTGGTTCGCGCAGGACGTAGCCACCTTGGCGGGAGCGGTTCTCGTCACTGTGCGACCGACGCAGCATCGGCAGGTTCTGGCGCGACAGCACCAGGACGCTCGGCCGATCCTTGCTCTTCAGCGCGAGTTCCCAGCACTCCGCCGTTTCGATGACATCCGCCGGACGGAAGACGTTGAGATTAGGCGTCGCACGCAGCATCGCAAGGTGCTCGACCGGCTGGTGCGTCGGGCCGTCCTCGCCGAGGCCGATGGAATCGTGTGTCATCACATAGATGACGCGCTGGCCCATGAGCGCCGAGAGCCGCATCGCGCCGCGCGCATAATCGGCGAAGCACAGGAACGTACCGCCATAGGGCACGAAACCTCCATGCAGCGCGATGCCGTTCATGGCGGCCGCCATGCCGTGCTCACGAATGCCGTAGTGAATGTAGCGGCCGGCATAGTCACTCGGCGCAATGCGGTTCATGCCCTTGGTGATCGTCAGATTCGAGTGCGTCAGATCGGCCGAGCCGCCGACGGTCAATTCCGTTGCGCCGTTGATGGCCTCCAGCGCCATTTCGGAGGCTTTTCGCGTCGCCACCTTGGTTGCCTTCTCGACATGTTCGCGACGAAAGGCTTCGAG
>NZ_RZRP01000073.1:0-13381 GCF_003997795.1 Mesorhizobium sp. M7A.F.Ca.US.005.03.2.1
CACTCGCACAGAGTATGAGAGCTATTCTTTGAGCGCCGCATGCTGTGGCTTTCGCAGGCCCGGCTACAAATGTCCGGCGCTCAAAGAATAGCTCTCATACTCTGTGCGAGTGCAGATTTGATGGGCCGTGAATAATTGCGGTTTTGCGAAACCCCATCGAGTTCGGATGCAGGCGCCCATGAAGGAACGCGCCAACATCACCGTTTGGGGGAGCACAAGAGTGATGCTGTTTGAGCAAGTCCGCCCGCGGGCGTTTCCTGGCGGCCCGGCATTTTCGGCGGAGTTGGTGCCGGACCGATCCGCTATGTTGTTTTCGATGTAATCCATCTCAAGACGACTGAGCGGCAGGCGCGGAGTTTCTGGAAGTTGATGAAAGGAACGTTCACTTGACTGATGTGTCTTCCGGGGGCGAGGCCCAAAATGCACGGCTCGCTGATCTACGGGCAGCGACAATGCTACGCGAGACCGCCCAAGTGTCGTTCGATGCGGCGACCGAATCCGCTCTGTCGGCAATAGCCGCCGAGATGAACATGAGTCGACCTGAGCTCATTCGGATGGCATTGGTTGACTGGCTGGAATCTCACAAAAACTCTCGAGCGGCTGCGAACGATTAGCTGCGCCGCGAACGCGCCCGATGCGTCCGCCCAGAATACCAGGCGAAGCTGCCACATCCACCGCGGACCTCACATCGCGCGAACGACGGACCATTCGGGATATTATAATCTCGTGAGTCACGGGAAGGCTGCCTCTGTTGGGAAAGAGGCACTCCCAGCCGCCTGTTTAACGGGACACCGTCCCCGGCGGCCTGGGCAGCGAATCATCATTCTCGTGCCGACTGACCTCTCCTTGCCATAGCGGCGACTTCCACTAACTTTTCAATATGGCCATCGGAACGGTGTTGATTTCCGGCGGCGGAATCGCCGGCCCCGCCCTTGCCTTCTGGCTGGCAGCCGGTGGATTCCGACCAACACTAATCGAACGAGCGCCCCATTTGCGCACGGGAGGTTACGTCATCGATTTTTGGGGCCTTGGTTATGGCATCGCCGAGCGAATGGGGCTCGAGGAGGAGATCAATCGCGTAGGCTACCATGTACGCGAAGTGCGCTTTGTAAACGATCGTGGAAAGCGCGTCACAGGTTTTGGCACGGACGTTTTTACTGAGCTGACAGCGGGCCGCTTTGTGACACTCGGACGCAGCGATCTCTCTAGGCTGCTTTTCGACAAGATAAAGGATACGACCGAAGTCATATTCGATGATGAGATCCTCGGCATTCAAGAACATCCAGCCGGTGTGCGCGTTAACTTCAAGCGTGGAGGCGAGCGCGCGTTCGATCTGGTGATCGGCGCTGACGGTCTGCATTCCGGCGTTCGCCGTCTGGCCTTCGGGCCACAGCAGCAGTTCGAAAAGAAACTCGGTTACGCTGTCGCGGCCTTCGAGTGCGCTGGCTACCGTCCACGCGACGAAGACGTGTATTTGATGTACGGCCAGCCAGGAAGAATGCTCGGGCGTTTCACGCTGCGTGATAACCGAACGCTCTTCTTGTTCGTCTTTGCGGCGGGCAACGACCCAGTGCCAGCGACGCTGGAAATGCAGAAGGCAGTGCTGCGAAAAATTTACGGCGGTGGGGGATGGGAATGCCCGCGTATTTTGAATGCGCTGGATGGGATCGACGATCTCTATTTCGACAGCGTCAGCCAGATCAGGATGAACAGTTGGTCGCAAGGCCGCATTGCTCTAACGGGCGATGCCGCGTTTTGCGTGTCCTTGTTGGCCGGACAAGGTTCAGCCCTGGCCATGATTTCGGCCTATATCTTGGCGGGTGAACTTTTCAGGGCCGAGGGACGATATCAGGAGGCATTCCGCACGTACGAAACTCTCTTGCGGGATTACATTCATACGAAGCAGCGCGGCGCCGAGCGATTTGCCACAGCCTTTGCACCAAGGACGCAATTGGGCCTGTTTGTGCGCAACTTGGTGATAAGCACATTTGCAATCCCCGGTGTCGCACGATTGGCCATCGGGCGAGAAATTGCCGACGCTCTGCAGCTACCTGATTATCGCTGGCCATCGCCGACGAATTGACGACAGCGGTGGCGCGCGCCAGCCTCCCGCGCCAACCTTCCGAAAAATAGTCGCCATGCCGGAATAGTTTCCCGCCACGCTCGGTATATGCCGCATGAGAGTGAACTTCGACGTGGCGCATCAAGCAGCGGACCATCGTCCAATGCCGGGAGCGGCAGCGCCATCTTGGGAGCGCAGCGCGAGTGCTGATGATCACGACAACGTCAGTGCTCGCGGTCGGGAGGAGCGCGCTCTCATTGGCCCAGCGGTTGTCCCCCTGTCCATGGCCGCTGGGCCGGTCCGCCGATGAAAAGCACAAACATTCCAGGCGTGATTGGCGCAGCGGAGACACGGCCCCGCTGACCACGGATGCGGCAGACGGCACACGAGACGAGTATGCGGAAGCTAGAAGACTATGAGGAGATCGCGCTCAGCGGTTACCCGTACGACGGAGACTACATAGCCATGTTGGACGGCAAAGGCGATCGTGCTCGACTGCTCGGCGGCGAATTGTGCGGCCTTTATGGCGCAACACTGACCGACCAGGCGGCGGCTTTGCCACGGTACTATCCGTGGGCGTCCCATCTCGTTATCGCCACCGTCAAAGGGGACCGGCTTGTTGCGATCCGGGACTACTGAAGGGCAAATGTTGGACTTCCGCACGAAGGCAAAGTCCAACACCCGACTGAGGCAGTTCGATCAAGCCGCAGCACGGCCGGCTTGATGGTGGTCAGAACTTCCAAAGATCCCCCTTGAGAAGCCCATCTTCAAACATCAGTGATATGGAAACCACCTTGACCACGTTTGCTGGTATGAAATCTGGAAGGATATGATGACCATCAAAGCAGTTGTGGCAAGCATTGCATCCTTGCTACTTTCTATCACTTGGGTGCAAGCTGGCCCCAGACTTCTCTCTCGGCACGGTGCATGGGGCGTCTATTCTTATCGTTCAGACACAACATGGTGCTATGTCCTGAGTGTCCCTGTTTCCGAACTTCCTGCGGATGTCGATCATGGCGAGAATTTTGTCATGATCTCGCGAGCGCCGAAGGATGACCAGCCCGAAGCCGTCATGGGGTATCGGCTTAAGCCGGGGTCGGACATCGATGTGGTGATCGCAGACGAGCACTTCTCAATGTTTACTCAAGACAACAAGGCTTGGTTGGCGAGCGCCGAAGAGGATCGATCGATGGTCAATGCCATGCGGGCAGCCAGCAAAATGAAGCTGTTGGCCACGTCCTGGAGAGGTACACAAACCCAGTACGCCTATTCGCTGATGGGGCTCACCGCCGCCTTGAAAGCGAGCAAGATTTGCAAATCAGCTCGTTGAGCGAAGTCCGGCGACGCACGGTAGTCGCTCCAAAGCCGCTCAATCGACTTGGAGAAAACCACCCAGGCGCGTGAAACCTTGGATGAAGAAGATGAGAGAGTTCTTCAATACCGCTATCGTTATCCTGCTGATAGCGATTGCTGTCGTCCTGCTCTTCCTGGCACCAAGAGGCTTTCAGCTCGGTCCGCCCGATCCGCTTGTTACCTCACGTGCTTCTGGTTTGATGCGAGGGGTCGACTCCATTGTGCAGACCCCTTTAACAAAAACTATGGTGTGAGGTGGTCCGGCCGCGCCGCATGCAATCCTTTTTCGAAACCGAACGCGGCGCCCAGGTTTTTAAAGCGTGGGCGCTCATTCGATCTGCTCTCACGGTTGGCTTGGTAGCCGCTTCTGCACCGACGACAGGATTGCGAGCCGAGACCACTAGCGTTCCTATACCCCGCTTCGTCTCGTTGAAAGGTTCACCCGCGAACCTGCGGATCGGCCCTAGTGTCGATTACAGCATTGAATGGGTCTACATGCGCCCGGGCATTCCCCTTGAGATTTACCAGCAATTTGGCAACTGGCGGCGGGTACGGGATTGGAGCGGGGCGGATGGATCTATGCTCCGCTTCTGTCTGGACGCAGAACGGCCGTGATCGCTCCTTGGAGCAAAGGTAACGTTGCTCTACGCAAAAAGGCTAAATTCGATGGCCCGGTTATCTCCTGGCTGGAACCTGCCGTTGAAGTCAAACTCAGGGGCTGCGATGGTCAATGGTGCAGCGTCGCGCTGAGTTCGATGTCAGGCTTCATCAAACAGTTCGACTTGTGGGGGGCTTATCCCGGCGAAGTGTTCTGAATGACGAGGCCGGAAAATCGTTGACGGACGTTCATTCACTTTTCGGCGATCTATGTCCTCCCTCCGGTGTAAGCGTCATCAGGTGCCCACTGTGATCCAGACACCCCACGTCCTCACACTTGCTCGAAGCTGTCAGTTCGATGCATCACGCGCATCCATCGTATAGGCGTATGGGCGGCTACGACAGGAGTTCAGCCTGCGGATGGGCCATCTGCCCGTCTTCGCGCGCAATGGATGCGTGCGACTCGATGCTGGCTCTTTTGGCGCAGAGATCGTTGCAACTAGCGAGCGGAACCTTGCCACTTATCGCGGTGCACTCCGACAGGCACATGATGCCATGATGGGCACTTCTGCATGCGCCAGAGCCTGATCCAACTGCTGTCGGACGTCGCTGATTTCTACCGCGTCACCCCGTCGGCTAAGGCATTCAAGCAGACCGTGAAGGCTCCAGACGTTGCGTGGGTGTTGGCAAGGCCGCGGCAACGTCGCATCAAGCCCAAGGTCAGCGCGATAGACAGCCTCAGCTTCGCCATATCGTTCGGCATCCATCAGCAATGCGCCAAGCGCGTGTCGCGTCGGCTGCATCCAACCCCATGGCTCGTCATAAAGTAAATTGTCGTCGAGATCGACCGCATGCCGCAGGAAATCCAGACCTTCATGGACGCGGCCGGATTTGTAGTGCAACTCCCCCAGCATCATCGCTTCGGCAACCTTCAGGATATCGGCGCAGGGGTTGTTGAACAGCATGCGCTCGGGTTGCACTGCATCGCGCGCTGCCGCGAAAAGGCTAGCGCTTTCCTCGGCTTGGGGAATTCTACCGAGGTTGGACAGAGCCACTGTCCGGGCATAATGCAACAGGACGGTGCTGTAGGAGTAAAGCTCCGCATCCTCGGGGAAGGCCTCTTCCAGGATACAGGACCAGCGCCCAAAGCGTATAAGTACGTGCAACTTCATCGGCGCAAAGGCTTCAAACATCTCTGGCATGTAACGCACCACCGGCTCTGGCAGGTTTTCCATCAATGCTTTCGCAGCTTCGAAGGCGTCCGACGGGCGACCAAGAAACATGGCCCCGTAGATTTGAAAGTGAAGGTTGTGGATCCGGTAGACCGTGTAAAAGTTCTTACCGCCTGCATGAGCGAAATATGAACGATCCACCTGAGCCGCCTGCCGGTTGCGCATCACGACTTTGTGGTAATCGCCGCAAAGCACGTCGATATGCGTCGCCATATGCACAAGATGCCCGGAGTCTGGCACGAGGCGCTCCAGCCGATCTGCATGCGGCAAGGCTTTTTCCGGCGTCGACGACATCTCCATCAGATGAATGTAGAAATGCAACAACCCCGGATGTGCCCAGGCTGCTGGCTGGGTCGTGAAGGCGCGGTCCAGAGCCGCGTGCGCTTCCTCCGTCGAGGTGCCAGCCGCAGGCTGCCCGGTACGAGTATCCCACAGCGCCCAAGGCGTGCGGTTGATCAGTGCCTCGACAAAGATCGCGGTCACATCTAGATCGTCAGGGAAACTCTCGTATACCGTGCGCATCGCTGCAGCGAAATCGTCATTCCAAGGGCCATAATCCGTAATCTCAGGGTCAGTAGGGAACCGCGATGTCAGCGCATCAAGCAGTGCGCGCTCGACTTCGATTGCAGGCAGATGGCACGCCTCCGCCAACAATACATGCGCCCGCGTCAAAGCGACAATACGCTCTTCAGGCCCGAAGGAGGTCCATAGCTTGTTGTAGTTTGGACCTAGACAGTGGGCAATTCCCCACCGCGCCATGACGTTTGTAGGCGCCACTTCCAGCACGCGCTCGTAACAGGCAATGGCCTCTTCGTGGTTAAATCCGTATTGCCAGATTAGCCCCCGGTCGAACCACATCTGCGCCTCGGAAGGCGTGTTGTCCAGCCGGCGGGAGAAGGTGCCTAGATCGAAATACGTCATCGTATCCAACTCCATGGCTGACGGCGACTACCGGCCCAGACTACATCAAACCCGGGAAGGAAGGGAGTTCGACAGAAGGCTGACCGCTTGATCTCACCTGCCATCTTCCTCAACAGCCGCGATATCGTTCGCCTTTCCCAGCCCCGACCCCGATTTCGTACCGGGCCGAAAACGATGTCCCCTCGACGGACGACGTCAGCGAATTCTTGACCTGTTCAATCGGTGGCTCCGAGAATCGGAAACGAGATGAAGCTGAGTGCGGCGGGGCCGGAAGCGGAAGGTCCTCTTCCGTAAGGGAAAGGGAACGAGGCTTTCACTGAGAAGGATCGATTACATGCCGCAATCCAGCTCCGCGAGCCGCGCCATCTGATTGCCCGCGGCGTCGAAGTTTTCGCTCATCAACCACCGACTTATTGTGGCCCGACGACGGGGCCACTCTTCTTTCAAGATGGAAAACCAAGCCACGTCACGCTGACACCCGTCAACGATTGCCGCGCGTCGCCATGTTTCTTCGTAGGTAAATCCTATATTCTTGGCAGCCTTGAACGATTTCTGATTTTGCGACTGACATCTCCAGACAAGACGTTGATAACCCAACTCATCCATCGCATGACACATCAGCAGAAAAATAGCTTCCCGCGCCGCGCGTGTCCCCTGCAACGACGGGGAGAACCAGATACTGCCGATTTCGATGCTGCTATCCTTTTGTTCCACGTCGCAAATTGAAAGCCATCCCTGCGGCGCTTGCCCTTTTGGCTCCACTATCCAAAATGGTTGATGCGTACGAGCGCTGACCTCCTTAAGAAACATTTGAAGGCTTTTGATTTCTGCAAATGGTCCGTATCGCAGATAGGTAAAACTCTCAGGGGCCGCAACGACAGCCGGCCAGAGAGCGTCAGCGTCATTCGCGCTCAAAGGCAGCAAATCGACATAGTTACCGGCACGCCGTTCCTTTATCGGAAAGGGCCAGCTTTGTTGGGAAATACGAGTGCCGAGCGATGACGTCATACAGAAAGACGAACTGTCTCATCCAACGCTCGTGTGAGAATACACAGCCGTGGAATGAGCTTTGTCCTCAGGCCACTGACCGCAAGATCGTGGTCCGAGCTTCCCGGCCTTCCGGCGTTGGCATCCCAGCATAATTATGCGGCTGGCCCTGTTTAAGATGAAGTTCGACCGCCACTCCTGCCGCAGATGCCTTGGCGGCCATGTCGACGCAATCGGGATAGAACAGATCGAGCGTCCCGGAAAAGATGATTATCGGCGCCAGCCCACGGAAATCGCCATTCAATGGACTGACATAAGGATGGGCGATATCAAGGTCCCCCGCAAAGAGGCGCCCGACTTCGCGTACGCCAGGTATATCATTGACAGGATCCCGCGCAGCAATCGGCACCTGCTCCGGCCGGCTGACGGAAAAATCCCCGCCAGGCGAGATCAACACAAGTCGGCTCGGTTGTGTGTGTCCACGATCTCGCAGCCACTGGGCCGCTGCCAATCCCAACGCGGCTCCGGCCGAATTGCCGACCACTGTCACCTTCACCGCCCCCGCATCTTGCAGGATTTTACGCAACAGTTCGCCCATGGCCGGCACTACCTCTTCTGCGGTGTTATGGGGTGCCAATGGATAAATAGGAACGATACAGCGTACCTCGGCAGTTCGGGTGAAGTAGCCGACAATGCGCCAGTGGGCGCGAACGATCTCATTGATATAGCCGCCGCCGTGCAGGAAGACCACGATGTTGCAACCTTCACAATGTGCGGCGGGCGCTGTGTGATAGATTGGCCATCCAGCCACGTCCTTTCTCGTCACCTCGACGCCGCGCCCCAGTCCTGTTGGCCCGAAGAGAACCGGCCGCAATGCTAATCGGCGCACGCGGTGTTGCACGGCACCAGCGGATGCCATCCGCTTCTTGACACGAAACAACCTCAGCAACCCAACGAGGATGCGGCTCTGCAAGCTTGTACAGTCTGTGCCCGAAGTAAGCCGTTGCAGCGTTCTTTCATTGCCGCGAACCAAGGGTGCCATTTTTAAACTCGCCTTCGAATATATTTCGTTCGCTGGCGCGTGCCGACGAGCCAGAGTCCAAGATTATGCGAACCCGTTCAATTCAGGTTTAGCGACCATCAAAGCGATGATGAGCGCAAAAAGCGCTATGACGGCTAATCGTCCAGCCATAGCACGGCTGTCGGCGGCCAATGCCTTGACGTCCACTGCCGAGCCGCGATGCCCCATTTGGCCTCGCATCGCCCATGGACGAACGAATGTGTGCTCAACGGCCATTAGAGCGCCGATAAGCGCGATGGACGCCACCAACCACGGCGTCAACGGGGACCAGCCGCCAAGAACCACAAGGACGATACCGGCGAGGACGCCAGCGCCAGTCAGAGGTCCCGCCAAGCGACTGGCCAAGAAGGCCATTCTTGCCGGTCTTCGGTAGCCTCGTCTTGCCGCAAGGAGCAGAAACTCTGCCGCCACGAACAGGAGCAAAGCAGTGCACATGGCATAGAGATGAATTCCCAAAACAGCTCCATAAAGCATTTATTCGTCCGCTCGTTCACAAGAATGGTGGACATAATGCGAGCGATGGCTCACAATTGTCTACTCGCATTAGGACGGGAGAAACATGGCGCCTAAGCCGCTTATGAATCCAAGGAAGGGCGCGTCTCAGGAGAGGTCCCGCGCGACGGTCGATGCGCTTGTAGAAGCAACTGCTCGCATTTTGGTCAGAGAAGGCTTTGACAAGGCCAGCACCAACCGTATTGCCGTTGAAGCGGGCGTGAGCGTTGGCTCGCTTTACCAATACTATCCTGGCAAAGAGGCGCTCGTCGCCGCCGTCATCGATCGCCACAATCAAGAAATCATGCAGGTTGTCAGGGGGGCATTCGCGGAGATCGCGTCACAGCCGGTTGAAAAAGCTGTGCGCCGGCTTGTCGCAGTTGCGATCGAGGCGCATAGCATCGACCCCAAGCTGCACCGTGTCCTTGCCGAGCAGATACCCCGCACGGGACGCCTCGAAAATGTGGAAACCTTCAATCGTGAAGCCCACGCCATGTTCAAGGCCTATCTCGAAAGTCACAGAGATGAGTTACGCGCGGCAGATCTGGCACTTGCCGCTTTTGTATGTGTGACCTCGATCGAGGCGCTAGCCCATAATGCCGTCTTGCATAGCGATGGGAAGCTTTCTGACAAAACCATCGGAACGCTCACCGACGAGGCCACTCGTCTCGTGGTCGGATATCTGCAATAGTCGCAGCCACTGCGCCGCGACGGCAACGGCGTCGAGACTTGGACGAAGCATCCTCAAAGCCTGGTCTCAGCCACTCCGTGAACCTGAACCGAGACAAGGTGATAATTTCTGCTCCCCTGTAAGGCCGGTTTGAGAGCCTGCGAAATTGTCGGATTGAAGTGGTCGATGCTGCTCGATCGATCAGGACGGGCGAATGGTCAACTACTCGGGCATTGCGTAGCCAGCATATGATCCGGAGGGGGAAATAGACCGGGTGAATATAGCAAGGCGGTCGGCGCGCTGGACAAGTTCACCGTTCGGGAGTGATCGCGATCTGTGGCGGTCGTGCCACAGAACCTTGATCAGAACGCCGCAACGGCCGTAGAAGACGAACAGATGACCGTGCGGATCACGCTTTAACGTCTCCTGCACCACCAGCGCGAGGCCGGGAAAGCCTTCTGCTGGGCAAACGTGCGCCGGCGCTTCTACGAACTCGCCGCAGCCGGCCCAGCGCCGAATCGCGAGCGAGGCGCTCAGGCGCATCCCAGAACTCTATCGCGTCGAAAACGAACTCCACGGCCAGCCGGGGGTGGACGTCGTGCCGGCGCGCCAGGAAAGGTGCCGCCCGATTGTCGTTGCGCGAGAAGCTCGGAGTCCTCTTCATTCGACGCCCTTGGGAATGACGGAACTCGAAAGGCTGAAGCGGGACCTCGGATCGCTCACCTTCTCAGCCCAATACCGGCGTCCCCCCCGCTCCGACCGATTACCTCGTCAAGCGCTCGTGGTTTCGATAGTACGATCCAGGGCAGCTCAACCGTCGTTCAATGACGATCGTGCAAAACTGGGATACGGCCCTCAAAGGCGATATAAGTTGCGACTACTCCGTTGGGACGATCTGGGCGAAGGACGACAACACTACTACTTGCTCGATCTCGTTCGTACTTGCGCCGCCTACCCGCAACTGGTCCAGACGGTGAAAAGATCGATCGACGATCACGATCCGGATATCGTCCTGATTGAGGACGTCGGATCGGGGACGAGCTTGATAGCCGACCTCGACTATCAAGGTCTTTCGACCACGCCCGTCAAAGCTCGGATGGGCAAGGAGAGCCGTCTATCCCGTGTCTCGGCTATGATGGAGAAACGTTCACCTGCCGAAGGAGGCACATTGGGAGGACGATTTCCTGCTGGAAGTCTTAGCGTTCCCCGGTCGCAAGCGTGACGATCGGCTCGACTCCATGTCCCGAGCTCTGGTTTTGGATGAAGGACGACAAGCCCGTTGAACGGTCGCGCACCAAATGAAGGTCTGGAATCGGCCGCAAGCGGACAATCTGTTTCCGGTTCCTGTCTTTGGATCAACGGGGCTTTAAAACGTGCACCGCGCGCGCCAGCTTTTCCCTTCTGACCAATTGCCGGTTCGTCCCTGCACTCTTGAGCGCGCGTGAGGCGGTCTATGGAAGCTATCGGCGCAGGCCACCTCGACGTCTGCTTTGGTCAAGCCAACCGCGCAGATGGAAGTTTCATAGGTGACCAAGCGAGCGCTCTATGTTGCCGCGGGTGCCATTCATGGACAAGGGAAAGCAGGCGTCCGAGCGGACGATCAAGAAAAGTGCCCGGCACGGGCTGTGCGGTCTGGCATGACGCGACGGCCTTACGGACTGGTCTGCCCGATCTCGCGCGCGTGTGAGTTCCTGGAGCCGCGCTGGACGATCCAGATCCTGACCGAGCTCTGGAACGGCTCGACCCGTTTCAATGATATTCGCAAGGGGGTAGGCAACATCTCCTCCGCCCTCTTGTCGAGGCGGCTCAAGGAAATGGAGGCGTTGGGCCTGGTCGAGCGCATCGAGGACGAGGCTGCCCGCACCGTCGCCCTATTCCGCACCGAGAAGTCGATCAAACTCGAGCCGGCGATGAACGCGCTGGCGGAATGGGCACAATGCAACATCGAGGCGGAGATCGCGCTCGCCGACATGGATGTATCGATCCTCATGTGGGCGTGCGGCGAAAGATCGACCTCGCTGAAATGCCGCGGCGGCGCGCCGTGATCCGCTTCCATTTTCGTGACGATCCCCCACCGAAGTGTCCCCATTACTGGTTTGTGGTAGAGCCAGGCGAGGACTTACCCGAGCAATGCTCGCTCGACCCCCGCCGGGACGTCGACCTTTACGTCGAGACTGGCATTGTTTCGCTGGGGGCCATCCTGGAGGGCCGCTCCAACATCGAGCGCGAGAAAGAAAGGGGCGGCCTTTTCCTAAGCGGCGACCCCGGTCTTGCCTGCAGCATGGACCGTTGGCTGCGAACCTCGGTCTGGGCGGCGCTCGAGGGAATCGTCCCGCTTTCTTAAAAACCATAATGAGGGTGCGGCCACACGCATGGAGGGTCGCTCGTGCCCGTGCAACGCCTAGTACAGAGAATAGGGGAGGAAAGACATGTCAGCTAAAATTCTGCAAAAAACTACAAGCTCAACGGGTCCAGCACCAAGTATGAGCAAGAAAACGTGCCTTATGCTCAACCAATCGCGGACCTCTGGCCTGGCTTGGATTGTCTGGATTATAAACGAGGCGCAAAGCGAAGCCGGCGGGATCTACCTGTTCGACGATGAGCAGTGCAAGCCTTCGTGGACGGGCCAATTATTGCGGAGATGAAAGGTGACCCGACGTTGAGCATCAAGGCCTTTGACGTAATCGCGGAACTCACGACCATCACACGTCAACGTAGTATTCTCGGAGGTAGGATGGCGCATGTAACAGTTGAGATAACGGGACGAACGCCTCCCGCTATCGCGCGTATGTAAAGTCAGCCCAGGCCAAACGGGAGTAGTAGCAGGAGCGCTGCCAGAGGCCCGACGATCCCAGCACGCCGCGCGCAGTAGCGCAGAAGCGCACGGAAGAGCGGCGGATCGAGTTCCACATCGGGGTGATGTGGCGACATCGGGCTTTGATGACCCCATGCCAAAAACATGGGGTCACGTCGATCTCAGACAGTTTGATACGGCTTTCCGCCAGTCAGTGAATATCGATACGTCGCGTCACCTGACCGTTACTTTCCCAGTAGGTATGCTTCTTGGCGATGATGGGGTCGTCCATTGCGGGTTGGACCTGCCCTCCAGTACTAACCGCACGCGAGGTGACTGTGTGCTCCCCGGCGGAGGGCTTGGGCCAGTCGACGGACCATATCTTCCAAGCGAAGTCCGCCTTGTCGGTTTCGTCGATGGCCGCCGGCATCCATGGCCCGTCATCGATCTTCACCTCGACCCGGTCGATCGGCGCGCCCCAGGCCGCCCCGACGATCCGGTGGTCACTGCCGATATGAGTGACCCGGGCCGGTGCAGACTTCAAGCGCGCCCGCCCGACAGAGGTTTCCACCCATACCGTCTCTCCGTTGTGCTCCTCCTCGCGCAGTGTGACATAATCGCGTCCCATAAACCGGTTCTCGAAGCGTTGGTCGCTCACGTCCATTCGTTTGAGCCATTTCACGTTCGCGATCCCGTACCAGCCCGGCGCTATCAGCCGCAGCGGGAAGCCGTTATCAGGAGGTAAGGGAGTTCCGTTCATCTCGTAGCAGAGGATGTTTTTGGGATCCATGGCGTCGGTGAGCGACATGCTGCGCGCAAAGTTCTGCGTGAACTTGATGTCGTCGGCTCGCTTTATTTCTCCTTCATCGGTGCCCCAGAAGACAACCTCGATACCACTGTCGAGGACTCCGACCTCCTTGAGGATCGGGGCGAGCGGCGTACCCGCCCAGCGAGCATTGCCAATCCCACCATTGAAAAACGGTAGGCCAGTATTGCCCGAACATTCGACCGTGAACGTGACTTCCTGGCGCGGTCGAGCCCTGATGTCGGCGAGCGTCAGGGCTGTTGGCTTTTTGACGGAACCGCCGATTTCGAGCTTCCACGTAGTTTCGTCGATGACCGGCCGGTTGAAATGCGCGATTGAAAAGAACTCGTCGTTGGGCGTCACCCAGGAATCGAGATCCTCCCACAC
>NZ_RZRP01000740.1:0-3125 GCF_003997795.1 Mesorhizobium sp. M7A.F.Ca.US.005.03.2.1
TTCATCGCCCATGAAGGCGACCACTATCGCACCCGGCTGACCCATTCGATCGAAGTGGCGCAGATAGCGCGCGCCCTGGCACGGGCGCTGCGCGGCGACGAGGATCTGGCCGAGGCGGTGGCGCTGGTGCATGATTTCGGCCACACGCCCTTCGGCCACACCGGCGAGGACGCGCTCAACGAGAAGATGGCCGCCTGGGGCGGCTTCGACCACAACGCCCAATCGCTGCGCATCGTGACAAGGCTGGAGGCGCGCTACGCCGAATTCGACGGGCTCAACCTGACCTGGGAAACGCTGGAAGGCCTGGTCAAGCACAATGGGCCGCTGACGGATGCCAACGGCAAGGGTCTGAAAGGGCCGGTGCCACAGGCGATCCGTGATTATTCGCAACTGCACGATCTCGAACTCGACCGGTTCGCCGGCATCGAGGCGCAATGCGCGGCGATCGCCGACGATATCGCCTACAACACGCATGACATCGACGACGGGTTGAGGGCAGGACTCTTGACGCTGGACATGCTGGAGACGGTTTCGCTGCCGGGAACGATCCTGAAAGGCGTGCGCGAACGCTATCCCTCCCTCGATGCCGCGCGCACCGGCCACGAACTGATGCGGCGGCAGATAACGGCCATGGTCGAGGACGTGATCAGGTCGACGACCGCCAATCTCGATCGCATCAGGCCGCGGAGCGCCGATGCAGTGAGGGCAGCTGGCGAGACGATGGTGGTTTTCTCGGCCGAAATGGCTGCCCTGGAGAAGGAACTGAAGGCCTTTCTGTACAAGCACCTCTACCGGCACGCGGAGGTTATGAGGGTGCGCGCGGATGCCGAGCAGATCGTCAAGGATCTGTTCGACGCCTATTTCGCCGATCCGCGCGCCATGCCGGATGGCTGGCGCGAGGGGCTGGATCGGGCCGATGATCGCATCAAGGCGCGCAGCGTCGCCGACTTCCTGGCGGGTATGACCGACACCTACGCGCTCAAGGAACACCGGCGTTTGTTTGACCATACGCCTGAATTGGGCTAGGGCGGGCTCGATTTTGCCGGCCAACGAGCCGGATTCGCTGCAAAGCCGCCAGAGCCAGACCCCAGAGTCACACAAATGAACATCTTCGCCGATTTCACCGCGCGAATCATAAAAGCCGTCGAAGCGCTTGATCTGAAAGACAAAGACGGCATTTCGCCTGACCTGTCGCGCATTGCCGTTGAGCCGCCGCGCGACGCCAGCCATGGCGACCTGGCGACCAATGCGGCAATGGTGCTGGCCAAGCCGACCGGCCAGAACCCGCGCGCGCTGGCCGAAAGACTGGCGCAGGCGCTGCGCGACGACAAGGATGTCGCGGCAACAGAGGTGGCCGGCCCCGGTTTCGTCAATCTCAGGCTGAAGGACGGCTTCTGGCAGACACATCTGACCGCACTGCTCGGCGAGGGCCGCAACTATGGCCGCTCGATGGTTGGCGGCGGCAGGAAGACCAATGTCGAATATGTCTCGGCCAATCCGACCGGACCGATGCATGTCGGCCATTGCCGGGGTGCTGTCGTCGGCGATGCACTTGCCAATCTGATGGCCTTCGCCGGTTACGACGTGACCAAGGAATACGTCATCAACGACGCCGGCTCGCAGATCGACGTGCTCGGCCGTTCCGCATTCCTGCGTTACCGCGAAGCGCTGGGTGACGACATCGGCGAGATTCCGGCCGGGCTTTATCCGGGCGATTACCTGGTGCCAGTTGGTCAGGCGCTGGTCGCGGAATTCGGCCGCTCGCTGCTGCAGATGCCCGATGACGAGGCGCTCGCCATCGTCAAGGATCGCACCATCGATGCGATGATGGCGATGATCCGCGAGGACCTGGCGATGCTCAACGTGCATCACGACGTGTTCTTCTCCGAGCGCACGCTGCACGCCGACAATGCCAGGAAGATCCGCTCCGCGATCAACGATCTGACGCTGAAGGGCCATATCTACAAGGGCAAGCTGCCGCCGCCCAAGGGCGAGAAACCCGACGATTGGGAGGACCGCGAGCAGACGCTGTTCCGCTCGACCGCGGTCGGCGACGACATGGACCGGGCGCTGGTCAAGTCGGACGGCTCATTCACCTATTTCGCCGCCGACGTTGCCTATCTCAAGGACAAGGTCGATCGCGGCTTCGTCGACCTGATCTATGTGCTCGGCGCCGACCATGGCGGCTACGTCAAGCGGCTGGAGGCTCTGGCGCGGGCGATTGCCGGCGAAGAGGTCAAGCTCACCGTGCTGCTGTGCAATCTGGTCAAGCTGTTTCGCGAGGGCGAACCGGTGCGCATGTCGAAGCGGTCTGGCGATTTCGTGACGCTGCGCGAAGTGGTGGAGGAGGTGGGCCGCGACGCGATCCGCTTCATGATGCTCTATCGCAAGAACGATGCGCCGCTGGATTTCGATTTCGCCAAGGTGACCGAGCAGTCCAAGGACAATCCGGTGTTCTATGTCCAGTACGCCTCGGCGCGCTGTCATTCGGTGTTCCGGCAGGCGAGCGAGCAACTGGGCGAAGCCAATTTCGACCGCAACAGCCTGGCGTCGGCCGCGGCATTGCTGACCGACGAGGGCGAGATCGGCCTGATCCGCAAGCTTGCCGAATACCCGCGGCTGATCGAGTCCGCCGCCCTTGCGCTCGAGCCGCATCGGCTGGCATTTTACCTCTATGATCTGGCTTCCAGCTTCCACGGGCACTGGAACCGTGGCACGGATAATCCGGACTTACGTTTTGTTAAGGTTAACGACCGACAATTGACGCATGCCAGACTAGGGCTGGTGCAGGCTGTTTCGGACGTTTTGACGTCCGGCCTGACGTTGATCGGGGCCGCCGCGCCCACTGAAATGCGTTAGGTTTGACTAAATAACCTGTCACCTTTTGCCCACATTGCGCTGGTAAGGGCCAACCCTACGCGACGTCCATGGCGTCCGAATGAGTGCGAGTTCGGGAACAATAATGGCAGACAGAACCCAGCTGAGAGTAGCCGACAACAACGACATCGCTGAGGATGATCCGTTCGCGGAACTGACCAGGATCATGGGATTCGACCCGCGCCAGCCGGTCAGGCCGCAATCGCCCGCCCAGCCGCAGGCCCCAGCCGCCGATCGCGGGCTCGAAG
>NZ_RZRP01000741.1:0-3121 GCF_003997795.1 Mesorhizobium sp. M7A.F.Ca.US.005.03.2.1
GCGCACAACAATGCGGTGGCGCTGGCGGGGTATTTGCGCGGACGCTGAGATTTTATGGCGGTCGGCGGGACAGCGCCCCCCCTCTGGCCTGCCGGCCATCTCCCCCTCAGGTGGGGAGATCCGCTGTCATCATCTTCTTCGCAAATCCCGAACGTGACAGGAATGGCGGAGCGGCGAAGCTGCCAATCTCCCCACTTGAGGGGGAGATGTCCGGCAGGACAGAGGGGGGCGCCACGGAACACCGTGGAACGAGAGGCAGCTCTACTTCCCCACCGCCGCCTCATAGACATCAGCCTTGAACCCGACCATAACCCGGTCGCCTACCTCCAGCACCGGCCGCTTGATCATGGTCGGCTTGGCCAGCATCAGCGCCTTGGCGCTCTTCTCGTCGAGACCCTGCTTTTCCTTGTCCGGCAGCTCGCGGAACGTCGTGCTCGCCTTGTTGAGCAGCTTTTCCCAGCCGACCTTGCCCGCCCAACCATCCAGCCGCTTCGCGTCCAGTCCCTCGGCCCTGAAATCGTGAAACCGGTAGGCTACGTCATGGCCTTCCAGCCAGACGCGCGCCTTCCTGACCGTGTCGCAAGTGGTGATGCCGTACATGGTGATCGTCAAAAGCGTGCTTCCTTGGCTGACTGTCGAATCCGTTCCACAGACTAAACCACCCTTTCCGCTTTGCCAGAGCCGTTGCCATATCTCCGTTCCACATGACGGCCAGGACAATGTCCCGGCCGTCTAATTTCCTGGTCCTGCAGCGACGTGAGGCGGAACCCGGGGCCGGCCCTAGTAATAGAAGCGCTCTTCGGTGATCTTGCCGTTTTTGACCGTGTAGAGGCCGACTTCATCCATGGTGACACGCTCGCCGGTAGCCTTGGGCGTTATGTCGAACTTGAAGCGCACCGCGAACTGGTCGCCATTGACATAGGGGCCTTCGACAGAGCCGCCATGGACTTCATTGTTCTCCTGCCACCACTGGCCCTTCTGCCTGAGAGCCTCCTTGCCACGGGAGATGGCCATCGGCCCCTCCATGGCTTCGTAGCTCACGATATCGTCGGAATTGTACTTCTCGGCGGCAGCTTCGTTGTCGCCCTGCTTGAGCAGCTCGGTAAAATCCTTGGCAATTTCCGCGATGGTCATTTGTGTTCCTCCTGTTCAGACGCATTTAGGTAGGGAACAGCCTGCTGGCCTGCCATCGTCGGACCGCGCCGTAGCTGACAAGCCATGTCAGGATGATGATATCGCGCGGACCGCGCTCCATCCGGTTGCGGACACAAGCCAATTCCGCAATTCTAGGTGAATGTGCAACCTCTACAATATTACCACGACGCAAGAGGCGGTCCGCCAATGGACACGCACAATGCGCGATATCAGCGGCAACCTTGAGCCTTCGCTTGACGTCTATCCCAATCAGCCCGCCCCAGTCGTTCGCAACACGGCGGACGGAGAGCGTGAATTGGCGAAACTGCTTTGGGGTTTGCCCACGCCGCCTGAACGCATGAAAGGCAAGGCGGACTACGGCACCACTAACGTGCGCAACCCACAATATTCGCACTGGCAACACTTTGTCGGCGTCGAGCACAGATGCGTCGTGCCGGTGACCAGCTTTGCCGAACCCAGCCCTACTCCGAACGACAAAGACCCGGACACAGGCATCCAGCGCAATTATTGGTTTGCGCGTGACGAGAGCCGGCCGCTGTTCTTCTTCGCTGGTTTCTGGACCCGTTGGCAAGGCGTGAGAAAGGTCAAGGATGGTCCTGGCGACTTCGAGCTATTTGCCTTCATGACAACCAAGCCTAACGCCGTCATCGCACCGATCCATGAGAAGGCTATGCCGGTGATCCTGACCACGCCGGAAGAGGCCCAGGCCTGGCTTACAGCGTCGTGGGCAGAAGCGAGACATTTGCAGCAGACAGCGCCGGACGATGCATTGGTGATTGTTGAGAAGCCCGCCACGCAGATCAAGTTTCCGCGGCAGGTGCCAACTCAAGGGTCTCTGTTCTAGGCCGCAGGATCGACTAACCAGCCGCTTTCTTAATCGTCGTCTCGCCAGATCACCCGGCGAACCATGCGGATTTCGACAAGTCGCCTGACCCGAATTTTCAAGCGTTCAGCAGCGCTCGGCAAAATAATACTGGCGTCAAGCTCGCGAAGCTTGCAGCGCTCGCACCTCATATGCCGCTCGACGTCCCAAAAGGGAATATCCCCTACAAGCTTTGCGAGATCGCCGGGCAGATAGTGCCTAGTGATGTTGCAGTGCGGGCATCGTACACGAATGAGTTGCCCGACTTCGTGCGCGAGGCACAGGGTCTGCACATTTCGGCGCGGTCGGCTGCTCAGTTCCGGCATCGGCCAAATTAGGAATATATTCCCTCCCGAGTCAATTCCTACTTCGTCCACGGTCTTTTTGTTCACAGCCGGCTGGCAGTCCACATAGGCAGACCATCCCGCCGACATCCCCCATAGCGGATGATGCCCTTAACCTCGCGGTTGATCGCCCAATCGGTAGCGCTTGTGGCCACCGATCGACGCAAACGTTTTGCTTCGTTTTTAACGTCGCTAAGACTAACTTGGCAGCACTGGGCAGTTGGCGCCACGGCGCAGGCTGATATGCGCCACGTCGCCGACCTGGAAGCGAAAACCCTCGGCCTGGCGCGGCGCGTCGATGACGACAGGCGCGCCCTGCCCGAGTTCGGCATGCAGGCGCAGCGTGCGGCCGTGAAAGACGACGCTGTTGACGCGCGCCGGTGCGGTGCCGGGCGCGGCCTCGGTCATCGCCAGCAAATCCTCCGGGCGCACGCCGATGGTGCGGGTAGCGCCCTCGGCAGGTGCCTCGCCGGTTTCAGAAATAGCCTCCAGCGGCAGGGTGCCGGCGGTGAAACGCAAGCGATCGCCATCGCGGCCGACAAACCGTGATTGCAGGAGATTCATGGTGCCGATGAAGCTCGCCACAAACTTCGTGGCAGGCCGGTCATAAAGTGTGGCCGGCGGTGCGATCTGCTCGATGCGGCCCTTGTTCATGACGACGATGCGGTCGGAAATCGACAGCGCTTCGGTCTGGTCGTGGGTGACCATGACGAAGGTGGTGCCAAGCCGCGACTGCAGCCGCTTCAGCTCAACCTGCATC
>NZ_RZRP01000742.1:0-3113 GCF_003997795.1 Mesorhizobium sp. M7A.F.Ca.US.005.03.2.1
CTACCGACAGCTTTATCGTCGTGCCCGATGGACAATGGCGCAACGCGTTCTCGACCAGATTGGCGAACATCTGCGTCAGCAGCTCGCGATCGCCATGGATCCGGTCCGTCGTTTCCTGTGGTTGCGCCAACGACAGCGACTTTCCGTCGTCCTCGGCAACATCGGCATAGATCTCGGCGATGGTTTGCAGCACCTCGCCCAGATCGACATCGGTGAACCGCGCCCGGCGGGCGCCGGCCTCGATCTGCGCGATGCGCAGCAGGGCATCGAAGGTCTCGTTGATCTGCAGGCTCTCGGCATGCGCCTCCGCCAGTTCAGCGGCGATTTTCCGGCCCGACAGGTTCTTTTCCGACGCGGTGTCGAGGATCATCTGCAACCGGTTGAGCGGCGTCTTCAGATCGTGGGCGATGTTGGCGCTGACCTGTTTCATGCCTTCGACCAGCGCCGACAGGCGGTCGAGCGCGGCATTGACCTGGCTGGAGACGATGTCGATGTCGTCACCCTTGCCGGTCAGCGGAATGCGGGTGTCCAGCCGTCCATGCGAGACATCCACCATGGTGGCGGCGATGCCGTCGAGACGGCGCTGGACGCGCGAGGCGAGCAGGGCGCCGCCGGCGACCGCCAGCCCGGTGATGATCAGGGTTCCCCAGCCAAAGCTCATCAGCACGATTCTCTCCAGCTCCTCCGTCTCGGAAAGGCTGAAGGCGACGGTCAGCGTGTTGCCGCCGACCGGGCCGGAATAGGCGCGGTACTCGGCGCCGGGCGGCACGCCGGGCATTTCGGTGTCGAACATCGAGAAGCCGTCGGGGAGCCCCGCGGCGGTGAAGTTGCCGGCCAGGCGATTGCCCGTTGCGTCGGTCAGCGAAAACAGCTGCTCCTTCTTGAGGCTGCGCAGGGAGTGGCTGCCGACGGTCTCAACCAGCTCCTTGAGATCGTTCTCGGCATAGGTCGCGGCGACGACCGCGTAGGTTTCCTTGATGGTGTCGTCGAGCCGCTCGGCAAGATCGGCGCTCATCATCTGGTAGACGATGGCGCCAGACAGGACGAAGGCCAGCACGAACAGGAAGGCGAAGGTCAGGGCAAGCCGGAATGGCGTGCTGCGCAGCAGGCGGGACCAGGTTCCGGTCATGGCGCGTGCAGGCTGTAGCCTGTGTTGCGGACGGTGTGGATGAGCTGGGTTTCGAAGGGCTTGTCGACCTTGGCCCGCAGCCGGCTGATATGGGTCTCGACGACGCTGGTCCTGGGATCGAAATGAAAATCCCAGACACGCTCCAGAAGCATGGTGCGGGTGATGACGCGGCCTTCGCCGCGCATCAGCACTTCCAGCAGGCTGAACTCCCGCGGCTGCAGGTCGATCGGCTGGCCCCGCCTCGTGACGCGGCGCATGATCAGGTCCATTTCGAGGTCGGCGACCCGCAGGACGGTTTTCTGCTCCTGCGCCGCCGGCCGCCGGCCAAGCGCGTTGATGCGGGCGAGGAGTTCGGAAAAGGCGAAGGGCTTGACCAGATAGTCGTCGCCGCCTGCCTCGAGCCCCTCGACGCGGTCGTCGATGCCGCCGACGGAGGTGAGGAAGATCGCCGGCGTGCGCACGCCGGCGGCGCGCACCGCCTTGACCATCGACAGGCCGTCGAGACCGGGGATCATCCGATCGGCGACGATCACGTCGTATTTGCCCCGGGTCGCCGCGAACAGCCCGTCATGGCCGTTGCGCAGGAGGTCGCAGACATGGCCGGCCTCGGTCAGTCCCCTGACGATATAGTCGGCCGTCCTGTGGTCGTCCTCGACGAGAAGCAGTCGCATGAAAGGTCCGGTCCGTTGCCGAGATGGACAGGCTATCACCGGCACGGGCTTGTTCCTAGGATGTCACGAAGGCGCAGGGATGGTGGCGCTAGAACGTTCACGATTGGCCGAAGCGGTGGGGTTTTCGGCAATTGTCAATGCTAGCGCATCCGCCCTGCACCTAGTCCAGGTCCAGCAACAGTTCATCGGCTTCGTCGGTTGTCCCCTTCAGGGTCATGTGCAGGACGAGCGCAATGATACAGCCGAGGAAGAGCAGGCTGGTGAAGATGGTGCCGAAGCCCAGGCCGCCATGCCTGGCCGATCGCGACAGCAGGTCACCGAAGGAGGCGCCGAGCGGCCGCGTCAGGATATAGGCGAGCCAGAAGGCCAGGATGCCGTCGAGATTGAGCAGCCAGTAGGCCAGCACGATGAGCGCGATGGCGCCGCCGAACAGCAGGCCTGTGGTGAGGTAGCCCATGTCGAAGCTTTCGGCGACGAGATCGCCGCCGGCGGTGCCGAGCGCGAAGGTCAAGAGGATCGCCAGCCAGTAGAAGATTTCGCGCCTGGTGGTGAAGATGGTGTGGATCGACAGCGTCCGTTCGCTGGCGTACCAGACCGCGAATGTCGCGGCGAGCGCAACCGAGAAGGCGATGGTCGTGGTCTGCAGGCGCCCGCCGAAAGTGTCGACGAGATTGTCCGTCACCAGGGTGCCGACGATGCTGATCAGCACCACCGCCAGCCAGTAGGCCCACGGCACGTAACGCTTCTGCGCAAACTGCAGGACGAGGGCAGCGATCAGGATGCCGGTCATGATCAGCGAGGTGACGGTCAGCCCAAGCCCGATCGTGTCGGCAAGATAATCCGCCGCGGTCTCGCCGGTGGTGACCGCCATCAACTTGATCACCCAGAAATCGAGAGTGACGTCGGGAACCCTGTTGTGGCTCGGTGGGGCGGGTTGTTGCCTGTTGGGCGCGAGCATGGCTGAAGTCCTGAGGTCGACGGTTGCGGCGGTGGCGATCCGCGCAGCGTAAGCAAACGAGTTCACGCCGGCCTGTCCGGCGGCATACAAATTCGTAAGAATGGTCGTGGGCCGCGCAAAGGTCCTTTACGAACGCCCGGCGCTGCGCCGATAGAGGGCGTGCGCCTTTCATCCGGCATCAATGTCATGCCCATTGCTCACGGGCACTCGTCAGTGCCCCAGGAAACACCAAATGACCTACGCTACCCTCAAGCCGGTTTCCCAGGCCTTCGAGCAGCGCAAGCGCCTGATCTTCGTGCGAGTTGCGGCGGCGCTGGCGGTGTTGCTGCTGTTTCTCACCAAGCCGGGGCTGAGC
>NZ_RZRP01000743.1:0-3098 GCF_003997795.1 Mesorhizobium sp. M7A.F.Ca.US.005.03.2.1
TCGGCCAGTTCAAGCATGCTGAACCGATGTGTGGAGACGATCAGCGTGGTGTCGCGGTCAAAGGCGACTTTGAGCTGCTTGATCAACTGGCGTTCGGAAGCAAGATCCATCGAGCCCGACGGCTCGTCCAGAAAGACGATTTTCGGTTTGGTCAGCAGCAGGCGCGCGATCGCCACCGTCTGCCTTTGGCCGCCCGAAAGATTGGTGCCGCGCTCGCCGACATTCATGTCGTAGCCGCGCGGGTGGCGTGAGACGAAATCGTCGACGCCGGCCGCCTTTGCCGCTTCGATGATCTGTTCGTCTGTAGCCTCGGGGCATGCCATCAGGAGGTTTTCCTTGATGGTGCCCGAGAACAGGTCGCCGGCCTGCGCAACGATGCCGACCGCGGCGCGAACCTCGGACGGGTGATACTGGCGAATGTCGATCCCATCCAGCAGCAACTCACCGGAAGTCGGCAGGAAGAGCCGGCCGACCAGCCGACCCATCGTCGTCTTTCCCGATCCTATGCGGCCGATGATGCCGATCCGCTCACCCGGCTTGACCGAGAAATTCAGGCCGGTCAAAACTTCGTTTTCCGAGCCTGGATAGACAAACCCGACATTCCTGAACACCATCGCGCCCTTGCGGATGGGGCGGTTGACGAAGCCCACCGTGTCGGGCCGGTCTTCCGGTTGAGCCATGATCGAATTCACCATCCTCAGCGAGAGCATGGCCTGGCGGAACCGGGACAACGTTATGGCGATCTGGCCGAGCGGCGCCACGGCCCTGCTCGCCAGCATCACCGTTCCTATGATTGCTCCTGTCGAAACATGCCCTTCCGAGAAGGCATAGGCGCCGGCCACGACCAGGGCGACGGTCACCAGCTGCTGTATGGACTGGGTGATGTTGCCCGCCGCCGCCGAAAGCTGCTTGATTTTCTCGGACGTGTTGGCGGCGTTCTTGGAGTGCTCTCCCCATTTCCGCAGCAGATACGCCTCGGCGCGCAGCGACTTGATGGTCTCCAGCGTCGAGATGGATTCGACCAGCAGGGCCTGGCGCTGCGATGCTTCGTTCATCGAGGCGGCGACGCGCTTGCCGATGCGGCGCTGGGTGACCAGGCCGACGATGACGGACATCACGAAGGCCAGCGCCGGTATGATCACCAGCCAGCCGCCTATTGCATAGATCACAAGGAGAAAGACGAAGACGAATGCCGTGTCGATGAACACGCTTATGGTGTTGGAGGTGAAGAACTCCCTGACGAATTCATATTGCGTGATCCTGTTTGCGTATTCACCGGTCGAGCCGGGGCGCGCCGAAAGCGACGAGTTCAGCACTTTTTCGAACAGCAGATAGGATATCCGCAGATCCGCCTTGCGGCCGGCATAGTCGATGAGGGAAGCCCTTGCCGTCTTCAAAAGCAGGTCGAACAGGATGACCGCACCGATGCCGAGAGCCAGGACCCACAGTGTCGATATTGCCTTGTTCGGCAGGATCCTGTCGTAGACGTTCATGGTGAAGATCGGCGAGGCTATGGCCAGCAGATTGATGAACACCGCCGCCAGGACGACTTTCGAGTAGGTGCGCCAGAAAGCGCCCATCGTCCCCGTAAGCCAATGTCTTCGCTCGATCCTGGCCGCCGAGCCGACCGACATGGTCTCGGCGGCATTGGCATAGGTGATCGAAAAGGAAGCGCCGCCGCTGATGTAGCTGGCGGCCAGTTCCAACCGGCCGATCGTGGTGCGGCCGTCTTCCTGGGGCGCGGTGATATACGCATCGCCTTCGCCTAGAGCCAGCAGGGCGACGGGCAATTGGCTGACGCGAAAGACGATGGCCGGCAGGTCGATACGCCCCCTGAGAAAATCGCGATGATTGAACTCGGTGACTTCCAGGCCGATGCGTTCGGCAAGGTGCCTGATGTCGTCGGCCGCAATTCGCGTGTCCGAGAGCGGCACGCCGGCAAACAGCACGGTCTCCGCGCTCGGCCTGCCGAGATATCCGGCAACGGCCGAGAAGCAGGCCTTGAACGCCTCCTTCGGGGAGAGGATGTTGGGTTGCTGGTTCACGATCTGCCCGTCAGGACGCTCGCTGGACCTTGTGCTGTCCTATTTCTTCCTCACCGGAGCGAGAATATCGAATGGCAGGTCGTTCTTCTGCTCCGATGGCGTCCGCGCATAGGTTTCTGTGTCCGCGGTTTCCGGTGCTGCGAACTCGGTGCGTGCATAGGCCGTCGCTTGCTTTGCCGGCTCGAGATTCATCGTTTTCAGCAACTGTCCGGTCGCGGCCAGGAGCCGGTACTGGGCAAACAGCGATGCGTAGGACGCGGTATCCGCCAGTGTTGCCGTGTTGAACCGTGTATTCTGCGCGTCGAGCACGTCGAGCAGCGAGCGCTGTCCGACCTTGAACTGCTCGCGATAGGAAGCAACCAGCTTCTCATTGGCAGCGGCTTGTTGCCTCAGGGTCTTTGCCAGATCGGCTTGCCGGAAACGGCGATCCCATGAGGTGCGAACGGCTTCCTCGATTTCGCGCTGGACCTGATGCAGCGCGAGACGCTGTTCACTGGTGCGGCGGATCTGCTCCTGCTCGTTGGCCTTGTCGATGCCACCGCGGTAGAGGTTCCAGCGCAGGACCACGCGCGCCTGCAGGTCGGTGGTGTCGCCATCGTCGCCGTCAATGTCGGTTCCTGCCCGGGCCCGACCTTCAGCGATGATGGAGGGGCCAAATTTTGCCCGCGCAGCGTCCACGAGGGAGGCCGCCGCGTCGATGTCGCTGTTGGCCATGTGTACGCGCGGATTGCTTTCCCGCGCCAACCCTATCGCGTCGTCGAGCGAGCGCGGGAGTGCGGCCGAAACATCGCCGGGCCTCGAAGGGCTGGTCAGTGGCTTTCCGACGGTTTTGAAGAAGCGGATCTTGGCCGCTTCCAGTTCCTCGGTCGCCTCCTGCATGCGCGCCTTGGCGGCGAACAGCCGTTCCTCGGCCTGTTGCCGGTCGGCCTCGTTCAGCGCGCCGCCCGAGATGCCTTGCCGGATGTCGCCGAGAATTGCCTGGTGGAAGCCGAGATTCTTCTTCGCTTCGGCAACGATCGAGGCCTGCAGCATGTATTCCAGATAGTCCTGGAC
>NZ_RZRP01000744.1:0-3098 GCF_003997795.1 Mesorhizobium sp. M7A.F.Ca.US.005.03.2.1
ACCATGCTCTACGTCACCCACGACCAGATCGAGGCGATGACGATGGCAGACCGCATCGGCATCCTCACCGAGGGCGTGCTGGTGCAGATCGGCTCGCCGCGCACCATCTATTCAGAGCCGGCAAACCTGCATGTCGCGGCGAGGCTCGGCCAGCCGGCGATCAATCTTCTGCCGACCGGGCTGCTGCCTGACGGCGGCGCACCGGCCGGCACCAAGACGATCGGCGCGCGCACCGAGCATCTGACGATCGCGAAGGCCGCGAATGGCCATGCTGACGGCGTTGTCGACTGGGTCGAGCATCTCGGTGACCAGAACCATTTGCATGTGACGGTAGGCACCAAGAAACTGGTGACGCTGACCGATCCCGACACGGATCTGGCGCAGGGCGACAAAGTGGTGATCCGCTACCGGGCGCCGCTGTATTTCGGCGCCGATGGACAGCGATTGATGTGAGCGGTTTTCGGTGATTCAGCACCGGTTTTGACTTTGCCAGTACGGGACGAATCGATGAAGCACTTTTTCAATCGCAGGGAAACGATCGTCACCGAGGCGCTGGACGGCCTGCTACGAACCATTGGCTCCGGCGATCTCGCGCGCCTCGACGGCTATCCCGAGATCAAGGTCGTCCTGCGCGCCGACTGGGACAAGACGAAAGTCAGTGTCGTCTCCGGCGGCGGGGCCGGGCACGAGCCTTCACATGCCGGTTTCGTCGGCAGGGGCATGCTGACGGCGGCGGTTTCGGGCGAGATCTTTGCCTCGCCAAGCGTCGAAGCGGTGCTGGCGGCCATTCGCGCGGTCACCGGCCCGGCCGGCTGCCTGCTGATCGTCAAGAACTACACCGGCGACCGTCTCAATTTCGGCCTGGCGGCAGAGAAGGCGCGCGCCGAAGGGTTTCGTGTCGAGATGGTCATTGTCGCCGACGATATCGCTTTGCCCGACATCACCCAGCCGCGCGGCGTTGCCGGCACCTTGTTCGTGCACAAGATATCAGGCCACCTGTCGGAAGCCGGCCACGATCTGGCTGAAATCGCGGCAGCGGCGCGGGCGGCGGCCAAGGACATCGTTTCGCTCGGGATGTCGCTGTCGTCCTGCTCGATCCCGGGCCAGCCGCACGAAGACAGATTTGGCGAGAACGATGGCGAACTCGGCCTTGGCATTCACGGCGAGCCGGGCGTCGAGCGGATTGCGGTGCAGAGCGCCGACAGGCTGGTGGCGATCATGGCGGAGCGCCTTGCGAAGCGGCTTGATCCCAAGGCCACCTACGCCTTGCTGATCAACAATCTCGGCTCCGTGCCGCCGCTCGAAATGTCCGTTATCGCCAATGCGGTGCTTGCCTCGCCGTTGGCTAAAACCATCAAACTGACGATCGGCCCGGGCCCGCTGATGACGGCGCTCAACATGAACGGCTTCTCGCTGTCGCTGATCCGGCTGGATGCGGCGCGCGAAACCGCCTTGCAGGCGCCGGTCGGCCCGCATGCCTGGATACCGGCAAAGCCGGTTGTTTCACCTGCCGTCGTGCCGATGGCGAAAGCGGCCGGACAAAGCGTGGCACGCAAGCCCAGCCAGGATGCGCGGACCCGGTCTCTTCTCGTTACCATCTGCGAAAGGCTGATCGCGCTCGAAGCTACTTTGAACGGACTGGACGCCAAAACAGGCGACGGCGACACCGGTTCGACGGTGGCGACCGGCGCGCGCAGTGTTCTCGAGCGGCTCGACACGCTACCGCTTGCCGAGCCTGCAGCCACCCTTGGCGCGATAGGCGACATTCTGAGCGCGTCGATGGGCGGCTCCAGCGGCGTGCTGCTGTCGATCTTCTTCACGGCGGCGGCGCAGGCTCTGGGCGGCGGCGCGAGCCTGCCCAGAGCGCTGCTTGCCGGCCTTGAACGGATGACCTTTTATGGCGGCGCCAGAATTGGCGATAGAACCATGGTCGATGCGCTGGAGCCGGCGCTCAAAGCACTCGACGCGAACGGCCTGGAGGAGGCGGCAACAGCAGCCCGCCATGGTGCCGAGGCCACGGCCGCCATGGACAAGGCAAAAGCCGGGCGGTCGACCTATGTCGGCAGCAAGCTGCAAGGTGTGGTCGACCCCGGCGCTCACGCGGTCGCCGAAGTCTTCGCGGCGGCCGCGGCATTGCATGAAGCGGCCTGACGTATGCTCCAGTTGTCGAATGACCGTTCTTTCGATACTGCCGGCAAGATGGAAACCGGGAATGCGGGTGACATGGCGGCGTTGAACCTTGCCCGGCTGATCGCGGCCGCCGCGGATACGATCGCCGCGAACGCCGAGGAATTGACGGCGCTCGACCAGGCGATCGGCGACGGCGACCACGGGCTGAACATGAAGCGCGGCTTCGAGGCCGTGCGCGCCGAAGCCGAAGCATTTTCGGCCAAACCGCTGCCCGATGCCCTGAAGGCGATCGGCACCAAGCTGGTGATGACGGTCGGCGGCGCCTCCGGCCCGCTGTTCGGCACCCTGTTCCTGGCATTCGGCAAGGAGATTTCGGCGAAACCCGATCGCGCCAATCTGACGGCGGCGTTCGGCAAGGCGATCGAAGCTGTGGCAGCACGCGGCAAATCGCAGATCGGACAAAAAACCATGCTCGACGTGCTGCAGCCGGTGCATGACGCGCTGCTGCAGGGAAAGACAGCTCTTGAAATCGCCGATATCGCCGACGCCGCGGCCGACGCGACCGTCCCTATGAAAGCCTTGCGTGGCCGCGCCTCGTTCCTGGGCAACCGATCGATCGGTCATATGGACGCCGGCGCGCGCTCAACCGCGCTGCTGGTGCGCACAGTGGCGCACAGCCTCGGGGAAAGCGCATGAGCAATGTCGGCATCGTCATCGTCTCGCATTCGCCGCTGGTTGCCGAGGGCACGGCCGACATGGTGCGGCAGATGGTGGGCGACGAAGTGCCGCTTGCATGGTGCGGCGGAAACGGCCATGGCGGGCTCGGCACCAATGTCGAGGCGATCATGGGCGCCATCGACAAGGCCTGGTCGGAAGCCGGTGTCGCCATTCTGGTCGATCTCGGCGGCGCCGAGACCAACTCGGAAATGGCGGTGGGGATGATCGGCGAGCCACGGTCGCACAAGATC
>NZ_RZRP01000745.1:0-3092 GCF_003997795.1 Mesorhizobium sp. M7A.F.Ca.US.005.03.2.1
ACTTCCTGCTGACCCGAAACTCCGCACCGATTCCAGATCTGAAGGAGCCGGCGCCGAGCGATGCGGAGATCGCGACAATGATCACTGCTGCCTCCCGGGTGCCCGATCATGGCCGGTTGGAGCCCTGGCGCTTCATCCTCTACCGTGGCGACGCCCGCGTCGAGATCGGCAGGCAACTGGCAGCACTTGCCGAGCAGCGGGAGGGCCCATTGACGGAGGGCCGCCGCAATCAGGAACTGGCGCGGTTCTCGCGCGCACCGCTGGTGATCGGCGTCGTATCTGTCCCCAGGGAGAATCCAAAAATCCCGCAATGGGAAATGTTCCTGTCGGGCGGCATGGCGGCGATGAACCTGATGATATCAGCCAACGCGCTGGGCTTTGGCACCAACATGATCAGCAACTGGTATTCGGATGTGCCGGAGGGCAGGGCACTGCTGGGGCTGGCGCCGCAGGAGCGGGTCATCGGCTTCATCCATATCGGCTCCTATGCCGGCCCGGCGCCGGAGCGGCCCCGGCCCGATCCGGCAAAGCTGTACAGTGACTATTCGGGGCCGTGGGTCGGCTGAATGTTCTACGAGCCGTCAAAGGGCCACGGCCTGCCGCACGACCCTTCGAAGGCGATCGTGGCGCCGCGTCCGATCGGCTGGATTTCGACACTGAACAGGGCTGGTGAGATCAACCTCGCGCCATATTCCTTCTTCAATGCCGTTTCGACGCGGCCTTTCATCGTCTGGTTCTCCTCCGAAGGCGAGAAGGACAGCGCCTCCTTCGCCCAGGAAACCGGCGAGTTCGTCGCCAATCTGGTCAGCCGCGATCTCGCGGAGAAGATGAACCGCACGTCGGTCAATGCTCCGCGCGGTGTCAATGAGTTCGTCTATGCCGATCTTGCCATGGCGCCGTCGCGGCTGGTCGCCCCGCCGCGCGTGGCGGCAGCGCCGGCCGCGCTCGAATGCCGGGTGACTCAAGTTTTTCGGCCAAAGGCCCTGGACGGGTCGCCGACAAGTGCCGTCATCGTCGCCGGTGAAGTGGTCGGCGTGCATATCGACGACGCCTTCCTGACGGACGGCCTGTTCGACATCACCAAGGCCGGCAATGTCGCTCGTCTCGGCTATATGGACTATGCCAGCGTCGACGAGGTGTTTTCGATGCGCCGGCCACGCTGGGACAAGGACTAGATACCAAGGCTCGGCCAGTTACCGCGCCTTGCCGGCACTCGTTCGCCGCCTGGCGGTCATGACGGTGCGCACATAGCCGGGCTCGCCGATCCGAATGCTTCCATCGGGCAGGCCCAGTATGCGGTCGAGGGCGATTTCGTAGAGCCTGACGCGTTTCTCCAGGACTTCGATCGCGGCCTCCATGTCGGCGTCGCTGCCGCCGGCAATGGCCTTGGCCACGACATCACGCGTGGCCATGCCGAATTGCATGACGATGTCGGCGACACCTTCCGGATCGAAGGTCCTGAAAGTGCCGTCTTCGATTCCTTGCCTGATGACCTTGACCAGCAGCGGTGAAAACGACGCGCTGGCGGCCAGATTGATACGGTGGAAAAGCACCAGATTCTCAGGCCGGAACATCGTCTCGAAAAGAGCCCAAGCTTCCGGCGCGGTTTCGATCTTGGCCCGCCGCGACTGGCTGAGCAGGCCATTCAGGCGGCCAAGCGGGTCGAGGCCGGGATCGTGGAGTATGTCCTGGACCCCAGCCAGTGCCTGTCTTGCAAAGCGATCGGCCAATGCCTCCAGGAGAGCCTCCTTGGAGGGGAAGTAATGATAGAAAGCACCCTTCGAGATGCCGGCGGACGCAATCACGTCATTGAGGCTCGCTTTGTCATAGCCCTGGGTCAGGAACAGGGCCTGGGCATGGTCCAGAAGTTCTTCTCGCCTGAGTTCTGGATGCTTGATGACACGGGGCATGACGAACTTTCTGCACGTGATGGCTGCTCCCGTCCAGTCCCGACGTCGGCAGCCAGGGCAACGAATTTCGGGTTAACGGGTCCCTTCGGAGCCTCCGCTTGCGCGTTGGCTGACGGAGCATCAAACGAAAAACCCGCCTGTGCGGCGGGCCACTGGCGCAAATCAGCACCATGGGCAAAAATGTACCATAGCTGAGATCACCGAGTCAAGAAAAAATTCCTATCACGGAGGCTGCCCGGCAAAAGCGGCCAACACAACCGACTGCTGCAAGCCTTTTGTTAAGCGGGAGTTCGGAGCCTCGGGTCGAAGGTTCGCTTGAACTATAGACCAGTGGTCTGTATGGTAGACCAATGGTCTAAAATACCAATCATCAGCGGATATCAAGGCAGGTCGATCATGATCGCGAAATTGGTTCTTCAGACATTCGTCTGGTTCGGCGTCATGGGCGCCTTGCTCTTCCTGTCGGCCGGCACGCTGCATTGGCCGGGGGCCTGGGTCTATCTGGTGGGGATGGTGGGCCTCAGTCTCACCTTGGGCGTGGCGCTGGCGAGGCGCGATCCCGGTCTGATGAATGAGCGGCTGAGCTCTCCCATCCAGAAGAATCAGGCCGCGGCCGACAAGGTGCTGCTGTCCATACTTCTGCTCGCCATCTTTGGTTCTCAGATATTCATGGGATTCGACGTTCGTTTCGGCTGGTCGGCGGTTCCCGTCTGGGTGCAGGTGGTCGGCGCACTGGTCCTGCTGCTCGGAATCTGGATCTGCTATCTGACGATGCTGGAGAACAGTTTTGCGGCGCCCGTGGTCAAGATCCAGGACGAACGCGGACAACGTGTGATCTCCACCGGGCCTTACAGCTACGTCCGCCATCCGATGTATGCCGGCGCCATCCTCTTCTTCGCCGGCACGGCACTTCTGCTTGGTTCCTGGTGGGGGCTGGCGTCGGTGCTCGTGCTCGTCGTTCTCTTGGCCATCCGCACCTTCATCGAAGAGAAAACGCTTCGCGCCGGTCTGCGCGGCTATGACGACTATGTGGCCCAGGTCCGTTACCGCCTGATTCCATTGGTTTGGTAGCAGGCGCTCAGGCGGAAACACCTGCCGCCTTTGCCCGCGCCAGAAGCCGCTCGGCCAGCCGCAGGTGCGGGCGGTCGAACATCTTGCCGTCGATAGCGACGACGCCGGGGC
>NZ_RZRP01000746.1:0-3088 GCF_003997795.1 Mesorhizobium sp. M7A.F.Ca.US.005.03.2.1
AGCCAGGCGTCAAGCGGCAGTCGATCGCAGCCCAGGTCGGCCGCACACCGGCGACCGGCATGGAAATCCGCAAGGTCAAGACAGGCGAGGGACTCTGAAATGGTTGTCGGCATCGCACATTATCTGACCGTATCGGCTGTTCTGTTCACGCTCGGCGTGTTCGGCATCTTCCTGAACCGCAAGAACGTCATCGTCATCCTGATGTCGGTCGAGCTGATCCTGCTGGCGGTCAACATCAACTTCGTCGCCTTTTCGGCAGCACTCGGCGATCTGGTCGGCCAGGTGTTCGCGCTGTTCGTGCTGACGGTCGCGGCGGCCGAAGCCGCCATCGGACTTGCCATTCTCGTCGTCTTCTTCCGCAACCGCGGCTCGATCGCGGTCGAAGACGTGAACATGATGAAGGGTTGACGGAACCACCATGTATCAGGCCATCGTCTTCCTTCCCCTGCTCGGCTTCCTGATCGTCGGCCTGTTCGGCACGTCGCTCGGCGCCAAGGCGTCCGAATACATCACCTCGGGTTTCCTGGTGATCGCGGCCGTGCTGTCGTGGGTCGCGTTCTTCACCGTCGGTTTCGGCCATGGCGAGGTGTTCACCGTGCCCGTGCTGCGCTGGATACAGTCGGGTGGGCTGGAAGCGTCCTGGGCGCTGCGGATCGACACGCTGACGGTGGTCATGCTGGTGGTGGTCAACACCGTGTCGGCGCTGGTCCACATCTATTCGATCGGCTACATGCACCACGATCCGAACCGGCCGCGCTTCTTCGCCTATCTGTCGCTGTTCACCTTCGCCATGCTGATGCTGGTGACGGCGGACAACCTCGTGCAGATGTTTTTCGGCTGGGAAGGGGTGGGGCTGGCGTCCTATCTGCTGATCGGCTTCTGGTACAAGAAGCCGTCGGCCAATGCCGCGGCAATCAAGGCCTTTGTCGTCAACCGCGTCGGCGATTTCGGCTTCGCACTCGGCATCTTCGGCGTGTTCGTGCTGTTCGGCTCGGTCAATCTCGGCACTATTTTCGCCAATGCGGCGACGTTCATCCCGGCCGAAGGTGCACCGCAGGGTGCCGCGGTGCTGACTTTCCTTGGCCATGCGCTGGACAAGCAGGCGGCCATGACGATCGTCTGCCTGCTCCTGTTCATGGGCGCCATGGGCAAGTCGGCGCAAGTGCCGCTGCACACCTGGCTGCCGGACGCCATGGAAGGCCCGACGCCGGTTTCGGCCCTGATCCATGCCGCCACCATGGTGACGGCGGGCGTGTTCATGCTGGCGCGGTTGTCGCCGCTGTTCGAACTGTCGCATTCGGCGCTGACGGTCGTGACCTTCATCGGTGCCTTCACGGCCTTCTTCGCGGCCACCGTCGGTCTCGTCCAGAACGACATCAAGCGCGTCATCGCCTATTCGACCTGCTCGCAGCTCGGCTACATGTTCGTGGCGCTCGGCGTCGGCGCCTATGGCGCGGCGATCTTCCACCTGTTCACGCATGCCTTCTTCAAGGCGCTGCTGTTCCTCGGCTCGGGCTCGGTCATCCACGCCGTGTCCGACGAGCAGGACATGCGCAATATGGGCGGCCTCAGGAAACTGATCCCGACCACCTACTGGATGATGGTGATCGGCACGCTGGCGCTGACCGGCGTCGGCATTCCGGTGACGGTCATCGGCACCGCCGGCTTCTTTTCCAAGGACGCCATCATCGAGAGCGCCTTTGCCGGCCACAATTTGGTTGCCGGCATGGCCTTCGTGCTTTTGGTCATCGCCGCCTGCTTCACCTCCTTCTACTCCTGGCGGCTGATCTTCATGACCTTCCACGGCAAGCCGCGGGCGAGCCATGAGGTGATGCACCATGTCCATGAATCGCCGCCGGTGATGCTGGTGCCGCTGTTCATCCTGGCCGCGGGCGCGCTGTTTGCCGGCGTCATCTTCCACAACGCCTTCATCGGCGAGGGCTATGCCGAGTTCTGGAAGGCATCGCTGTTCACATTGCCTGACAATCACATCCTGCACGACATCCACGAATTGCCGCTGTGGGTCGAACTGTCGCCCTTCATCGCCATGCTGATCGGCTTCGCGCTGGCCTGGAAATTCTACATCCGCTCGCCGGAAATGCCGGTCAACCTGGCCGCGCAGCATCGCGGGCTCTACGCCTTCCTGCTCAACAAGTGGTATTTCGACGAGCTCTACGACTTCCTGTTCGTGCGGCCCGCCAAGCGCCTCGGCCACTTCCTGTGGAAGACCGGCGACGGCACCGTCATCGACGGCCTCGGCCCCGACGGTATTTCGGCGCGCGTCGTCGATGTCACCAACCGCGTCGTCAAGCTGCAGACCGGCTATCTCTACCACTACGCCTTCGCCATGCTGATCGGCGTTGCCGCACTCGTCACCTGGATGATGCTCTGATGACCGCCTGGCCAATCCTCTCGCTGGTCACCTTCCTGCCGCTGGTTGGTGTGCTGCTTATCCTATTCATCAATGACGACAGCGAAAATGCACGCCGCAACATCCGCGCCATCGCGCTGTTGACGACGACGTTCACGTTCATCATCTCGCTGTTCATCTGGACCGGCTTCGACAATTCGCAGTCCGGCTTCCAGTTCGTCGAGAAGGTCGCCTGGCTCGATTCCGGCATTTCCTACCATATGGGCGTCGACGGCATCTCGATGCTGTTCGTCATACTGACGACGTTCCTGATGCCGCTCTGCATCCTGGCATCGTGGGAATCGATCGAGAAGCGCGTCAAGGCCTACATGATTGCCTTCCTGCTGCTCGAAACGCTGATGATCGGCGTGTTCTGCGCGTTGGACATCGTGCTGTTCTACGTCTTCTTCGAAGCCGGCCTGATCCCGATGTTCATCATCATCGGCGTCTGGGGCGGCAAGCGGCGCGTCTACGCCTCGTTCAAGTTCTTCCTCTACACGCTCGCCGGTTCGGTGCTGATGCTGCTCGCCATCATGGCGATGTTCTTCCAGTCCGGAACAACCGACATCCCGACGCTGCTGACCCACAATTTCCCGGCCAACATGCAGACCTGGCTGTGGCTTGCCTTCTTCGCCTCGTTCGCGGTGAAGATGCCGATGTGGCCGGTGCACACCTGGC
>NZ_RZRP01000747.1:0-3084 GCF_003997795.1 Mesorhizobium sp. M7A.F.Ca.US.005.03.2.1
CTCCCATATCTGGTCGTCGGGTATCTTCTGGCCGAAGCTTGGCATCCCGTTGGGCCTGCCGTCGCGGATCGTGGCGTGGATGCTTTCCATCGAGCTGCCGTAGATCCACTTCTCGTCCATGAGCGCCGGACCCATGCCGCCACCGCCATTGGCATGGCAGCCCGAGCAGTTGAACCAGCCGAACAGGCGTTTGCCCTCGCTCATGTGGAAGGCGTTGGCCTCGAAGCTCGCCGCCTTGTTGTCGGTGGGGGAGGGTCGCTGTCCGCCCGGCTCCAACGTGGTCACAGGCGTCGGCTGCTCACCTGAGCCGAGCGCCGATTGCGGTCGCGTGTCGCGCTCCTCGCGCTGGCAGGCGACCAGGGCCAGTGTCAAGGGCAGCAACATCGCCAGAGCGCGCCTCATCGGGCCGGTCTCCCGGCCATGTCCAGACGCGGTACGCCGTATCGCGCCAGAACCGCGTCGATCTCGGCCTTGTGTCGGGCAAGCGCGCTATTCACATCGCCACGCAGCGCATCGTCCTCGCGTCGAACACCCATTGAGATGTCGTACATCAGCGGCAGTTGCGGTCCATCGATGCGAGGCGTGACCGGCGTGATCCGGAGCGGCACCTTTTGCCTCTGCGCGAAATAGCCGGCGAGCGGACCCCAGACCACGGCAAGGTCGATCTCGCCGTTCGCGACAGCTTCGACGATGCGCGCCGGCGGGTTGGGAGCAGAGTAGTCGCCATAGACGGGGTAGCCGATGAGGTGCCCGACAATGCCGCGGCGGCCAAGCGCCTGGACAGGCGGCGAGTTGGCGCCATCGTCGCCGATGAGCTGAACACCGATGCGCAATTCTTGCAACCGCGGGTCGTTGAAGGACGTCACGTCCGGGCCGTCCTGGCGGGTCACGAAGACATAGGACGAACGGTAGTAAGGCGTGGTGGTGCGCAGCATTTCGAGATTGGCAGGCGTGCCGGGCACGAGATCGCAAAGGCCTGCCTTCAGCGTGTTGCGGATGAAGCCACGGCGCTGCGCCCACCAGGTATACGTCAGCTTGGCGCCAAGATCAGTGGCGACAATTTCCGCGATCCTGTTCTCGAACCCTTGACCGGCCGCGTTGGAAAACGGCATGTTGTTCGGGTCGGCGCACACTCTCAATTCACGTGCGTTGGCAACAGCCGGAAAGAGCAACAAGGCGAGCCCGGCCATGCCGATCGCCACCCGTTGGAACGCCTTTCGCGCCGGACGTACGGTCAAGTTCAATCCATCAAGGCAGCCGGAACACATAAAGCGTGCCTCCCGCCGTGGTAGCGTTCTTCAGATCCTTCATCGCGTTGACGAAGCCAAGTGCCGCGGTGGCATCGCGTGGGTCTAAGTCGCCCGAAACGATGGCGCCGGCCCAGCCACCGACGCCTGACAGAATTGCGACATACTGGTGCCCATCGGGGCCGCGATAGGTTATTGGCTGGCCGATGATGCCGGACGACGTCTTGAACTGCCAAAGCAGATCGCCGGTCCTGGCGCTGACCGCCTTGAACCAGCCTTCCATGGTCCCGTAAAAGACGACATCGCCGGCAGTGACGACGGTGCCGCTCCATACCGGAAAGTTCTCCTTCAGGACCCAGGCCGGCTTGGCGGCGGAAACATCCCAGGCGGTAAAAGCACCACGATTGCCGCCCGGCCCGGGGATCATGCGTACGTTCATGCCGACATAGGGCGTGCCTGCGATGTAGTTTACCTCGACGCCTTCTTCATCCATGCAGAGATTGTTGTGGGGGATATAGAGCAGGCCGGTCCTCGGCGAAAACGCCGATGGCTGCCAGTCCTTGAGGCCGGATGCCGTCGGACAAATGTCTCGGACCACCTTGCCGGTGCCGGTTCTCTTGTCAGGGTTTGCAATCAGGCGGCCGGTCTTCAGATCGACGCCTTTGCTGGAATTGACCGGGCCATAGGCTGTGGCCGATAGCACCTCTCCAGTGGTCCGATCGAGGATATAGAGGTAGCCGTTGCGTTCCGGTCGGACAAGGACCTTGCGCGGCTTGCCTTGCCAGGTCATGTCCAGAAGGATCTGCTCGTTGATGCCGTCATAGTCATGGAGGTCATGCGGGCTCCACTGATAGAACCACTTCGCCGCTCCGGTATCGGCGTCACGCGCGAAAATACCGGATGTCCATTTGTTGTCGCCTGGCCGCAAATCCGGATTCCACGGTCCTGGATTGCCCGTGCCGTGGAAGATCAGGTTCAACTCCGGATCGTAGGAGATCCAGCCCCACATATTGCCGCCGCCGATCTTCCAGGCTTCCGGTGGCCATGTCGTCACGCCAAGGTCTGTGCCCCTGTCCATGTCGTAGTGGGGCTTGAAGTCCGGGCCGATCAGCACATCCTTGTCGGGTCCAGTGCCATAAGCCGTCCAGACAACATGCCCGTCTCCGGCATCCAGCGCCTTGACCCAGCCGCGGACGCCCATTTCGCCGCCGGAATTGCCGACCAGAACTTTGCCCTTCACCACCAGCGGCGCCATGGTGATGGTCTCGCCGATGTTGATGTTGCCGATATGAGTGTTCCAGATCGGCTTGCCCGTATTGGCATCGAGCGCGATCGTGTGGCCGTCCAGCGTGTTGAAGAAGATGCGTCCGTTGGCGAAGGCCGCTCCGCGGTTGACGACATCGCAGCAGGCCACTCCTTGTGCCGCCGGCTCGGGGTTGGGCTCGTACTTCCACTTCATCGGCGCGCCCGGCCTGGAAAGGTCGAGCGCGTAGACGATGTTGGGAAAGGGCGTGACGATGTACATGTTGTTGCCGACGACCAGCGGCGCTGCTTCCTGGCCCTTGTTTACGCCGGTCGAGAAGGTGAAGGCGACCTGCAGGTTCTTGACGTTGCCTTCGTTGATCTCGCTGAGTTCGCTGAAGCGGGTCGACGCGTAGTTCTTGGCCGGCATTGTCCATTGCCCGTCATCGGGTGGCGCCGCGGCGGCGGGCGGCGCGATAGCCGCCGCCGATGCGGGCTCCGAGGCACCGCTCAGAAACAGGCCGCATGCCCGCAGCATCACCGAGATGCCCGTGCGAAAGGAATTCTCGGTCGCCAATGCGCGGGCGCCGTGTCC
>NZ_RZRP01000748.1:0-3083 GCF_003997795.1 Mesorhizobium sp. M7A.F.Ca.US.005.03.2.1
GCCGCGGGGATCGACACGCCGAGGTCGGCGGCGACCTCAGGCAGCAAGCCCATGATGACGAATTCGGTGGTGCCGATGCAGAAGGACGCAATGGCAAGCGCAAGGATCGGCAAGGGCATGGTGCGTCCAGACTGAATCGGTTCAATTCCAGACTGCGCGAAGCACGCCACCGTGCGCAAGCTGCATTGCTGCATTGCAGCGATGCAGAAAAGGAAGAGCTTTAAAATGGGTCTTCAACGGGCTGTCACGCCAGCGGCTTCAGCTCCTGGGCAATGGTGGGCAGCAACTCCGAAACATTGGGATGGATGTGCACGGCACGCGCCAGCGTGTCGACGGGCGCCTTGGCGTACATCAGGTCGAGCACACAATGGATAGCCTCGTCGCCGCCGGGGCCGAGCACCGAGCAGCCGAGGATCTCCCTGGTGTCGGCATCGACCAGGATTTTCATGAAACCCTGCGTCTCGCCCTTTTCGATAGCGCGGCCGACGCGGGTCATCGGCCGCTGGCCGACCAGCGCGCGACGGCCGGATTTCTTCACTGCGGCCTCGGTCATGCCGCAGCGGCCAAGCGGCGGGTCGATGTAGAGCGCATAGGCTTCGATCCGGTCGCTGACCCTCCGCGGATCGTTGTCGAGCAAATTGGCGGCGACGATCTCGTAGTCGTTGTAGGAGGTGTGGGTGAAGGCGCCCCTGCCGTTGCAGTCGCCCATCGCCCAGATGCCGGGCACGCTGGTGCGCAGCTGGTCGTCGACGGTGACAAAACCGCGCTTGTCGACCTCGACGCCGGCCCTTTCCAGGCCGAGATCGTCGGTGTTGGGCGTGCGCCCCAGCGCCAGCAGCACATGCGAGCCGACCGCCGGTGGCTTGCCGGCGGAGAAGGTCACGGCGATGTCGTCACCCTGTCTGGCGAAGGCAATGTCGTCGGCGCCGACATGGACCGCGATGCCTTCGTTTTCGAGGATCGACAGGATGGCGGCGGAGACATCCTCGTCCTCGCGGCCGGTCAGGCGCGGGCTCTTCTCGACGACGGTGACTTCCGCGCCGAAGCGGCGGAACATCTGAGCGAATTCGAGCGAGATGTAGCTGCCGCCGACGACGACGAGATGGCGCGGCAGCACGTCGAGATCCATCATCGACGAGTTGGTCAGATAGTCGATGTCGTGGATGCCGGGAAGGTCGGGCACCGAGGCGCGGCCGCCGGTGTTGAGGAAGATCTTTTCGGCGGTCAGCAGATCGTCGCCGACGCGCACCGTGTTGGGGGATTCGAAACGCGCATGGCCGCGATAGAGGGTGCACTTGTCCATGCCGGCAATCCAGGTCTCGAGATTGCCGCGAGCGTCGTTTGTGACCTTGTCCTTGCGCGCCTTGATCACCTTGTAATCCACGCCGACCGGCCCGGAGAGCGTCACGCCATAGTCGGCGGCGCGGCGCGCCAGATGCGCGGCATAGGCGCTGGCGACCATGGTCTTGGTCGGCATGCAGCCGGTGTTGACGCAGGTGCCGCCGACCAGCTTGCGCTCGATCAGCGCGACGCTCATGCCGGCGGCCGTCAGCCGCCCGGCCAGCGGAGGGCCAGCCTGTCCGGCACCGATGATGATGGCGTCGAAGATTTTCGTCGTCATGCCACCGCCGCTACGATCAGCAGGCCGCCGATGATCGCCACCGCGTCCTCGATAAAGGCGGCGGGCGGATCCTTGCCGAAGGCGGCCGCGAGCCGGCCGCGAGCTTCGGCGCCGCCCAGCGTGCCGATGACAGCGCCGATGGCGCCCGCGATCAGGCCGCCGATGGTGGCGCCGCCTGTCGCGCCGATCACCGCGCCGGTGAAGGCGCCCATGACGATGCGGGCGCCGAATTGCTGGGGTACTTTACGGCTCGGCGTCGACGGCAACTGGTCGGTGACCAACTCGACAATGGCCAGGATGGTGAAGATGCCGACAGCCGCCCAATGGCTCATGAAGCTCGCCCAGGTGCCGGCAACCGTCAGCCAGCCGAGATAAGCGCCCCAGGCAATGGCGGCCGGCGCCGTCATGGCGCGAAGACCGGCAATGACGCCGATCAGAAGTGCGAGAATGTAGAGCATGGTCGATCCCCCTCGATCACGGGCCAAGACGGCCTTGAGTCACAGGCTACCATAGGTCCAATATTTGACCAGTACTGGCATCGGCGCTTTTGGCTGCACTTGTGCTTTGCAAGGACGTGAACTGGAGACCGCATCATGGCTGAGAGCGAGCGCGTGAAGATGGTGGCCGGCGAATGGTATACCTGCATCGATGACGAACTGGAGTCGTTGCGGATGATAGCGCGCGATGCGGTGTTCGAGCACAACTTGCTGCCGCCTCGTCAACGCGGCAATCTCGGGCCGGCTCTGAAGGCACTGCTGGGAAGAGCCGGCGAGGGCGCCCGTATCGAGGCGCCGTTCCACTGCGCCTATGGCTTCAACATCTTTCTCGGCGACGGCGTGTTTCTCAATGCCGGCTGCACCATCCTCGACACGGCGAGCGTGCGCATCGGCAAGGCAACGCTGCTCGGCCCGAACGTGCAGATCTACTGCGCCGAGCACCACAAGGAGGCCAGTGGGCGGCAGGCCGGACTGGAGATCGCCCGACCGATTGAGATCGGCGCCAATGCCTGGATCGGCGGCTCAGCCGTCATCCTTGGCGGCGTCAGCATCGGTGAAGGCGCCATCGTCGGCGCCGGTGCGGTGGTGACGCGCGACGTGGCGGCGAACGCCACGGTGATCGGCAATCCGGCGCGGCCGGTCAAGCGGGGCTGAACAGGTCAGGACGACAGGACATACGTCATGCGCTCTTCCTGATCGCCTCGCCTGGAAAACTCTCGCCGGTATTGCGCCGGCGATGTCCTCAGTCTCGCGGCAAAATGCTGACGCAACGAGGTGGCGCTGCCGAAGCCGGCTTCGAAGGCGATCATGTCCATCGATTTCTCCGTCGCTTCCAGCAAACGCTGCGCCAGTTCGATCCGCTGGCTGGTCAGCCAATCGCCAAAGCTGGCGCCGATCGATTTCTGAAAGCGACGGGTAAAGGTGCGGCGGGTCAGGCCGGCGGCCTCGGCGACGCGGTCCAGGCT